>JAJRYW010000519.1 GCA_024275555.1 Calditrichota bacterium
CCCTTGGGCTCGCCGGTGGTTCCCGAGGTGTAGATGATTGTGGCCAGGTCCTCCCGCTGCACTTTGGCAACGGCGTTTTTCACCCAGTCCGGATGTTCTTTCAGAAACGCCTCCCCCGTCGCGGCAACCTCAGCCAGGCTGACAGCGCGATCATGCTTTACCCCTTCGGGATCGATCAAAATATACTTTTCCACCCCGGGCAGGCTGGATTCCACCTCCAGGATTTTTTCGAACTGAAGCTGATTGGAAACAATAACCAGTTTGGCTTGCGAGTCATTAATGATATAGGCAATATCTTTGGGCAGCAAAGTAGGATAAATGGGGGTGGTCACGGCGCCGTTGGTCAATATGGCGTAATCGCAGAAGGCCCACTCTTTGGAATTTTCCGCGAGAATAACCACATTATCGCCTTTTTGCACCCCTAACTGCGCTAACCCGGCGGAGATGTTGGAGACCTGCTTGCCTATCTCCGCAAAGGTGAGGGATTGATATTGCCCATCGGACTTATACATCACCCCGACTTTTTCCGGATAATTCTGACAGGTGGTATAAAACATTTCGGCCAGGTTCTGGTACCCCATAACATCCTCCGTATAGTTGAATTTTTGGTTGCGTAATATTATGAAAAATAGGCGAATAAGTCAATAGCGCCCCAAGGATTTCGATGAATTTCGATCCTGCCGGGGTTAAATTGGAGAAGGGCCTGGCAATCGGCCTACCGCAATCCGAATACGGTCAGCACGCTGTTTTCTTTGTGATTGAGTTCCTGCCACTCTTTCTCCGCCCGGGAATCCCCGACAATGCCTGCGCCGGTAAATACAAACAATTTCCGTTCCCGAAGCAGCGCGGAGCGGATTGCTACGGCAAACTCGGAGCGGGTTGCGGCAATCCAGCCAATCGGCCCGGCGTACCAGCCCCGGTCAAATATCTCGATTTCCGGGATGGCCTGCAGCGCCGCAGAACGGGGCATTCCCCCCACGGCGGGAGTAGGATGCAGCGCCCGGAGCAGGCGGATGTCATCCACAGCGCCCTGCAACTGCACCTTGAGGGGCGCATAGAGATGTTGAAGATTATCCAGCTTTAAAACGGTGGGCCGGGCCGGCTCCTCTATTGTTGACGATAAGGGGATCAGGCTTTCCCGCAGCCACTTCCAGACCAGGGCGTGTTCATGCACATCTTTTTCACTCTGCAGCAATTCGGCTTCCAGGGCCCGGTCGCCGGCCGGCTGATCCCCCCGGGGGCGGGTGCCGGCCACCGCCTCGGTAAACAGGACATCCCCATCGCGCTGAAAGAGCCGCTCCGGCGTGGCGCCCAGAAAGATGGAGCCGGGTTCAGTTTGCAGCAAAAACCGGTAGTGAGCGCTGGTATTCTGACCCAGGAACTGACGCAGCAACGGCCGGGTTTCCCCGCTGAAGCGATAGCTGTTGCAGCGGGCCAACACCAGCTTTCGCAATTCGCCGCCGGCAATTTTTTCCTGCACACGCTCGACCTGTTTGCTCCACTCCGCTTTGCCGGGAGTGCGCCCTTCCAATTCCAGCTCCGGGGGCGGGCCGGTTTCCGGCAAAAGAGCGGCAACTCTCCCGGCAAGCTCCCGGAGAAAATCGGCCGCCTGCCGGGCATAGCAGGGCTGGTAATGGACATGCAGCCGGTAATCCTCCCCCTGGCGAAGCAGTTCAACCCGGGGCAAGAAAAAGTAGGCGTCCGGAAAAGCGTTCCAGTCGGGGGTGGAATGGCGGCTGGATGAAAATCGCAAACCGCCGTAAAGTCTTGCGCCCGGGGGCAGCCCTTGTTTTGCCCGGCTGATCTCTGCCGCGACAGAGGCAAGAGAAGCGCCCGGGCCGGTTTGCCAGGCGGCCCCGCTGGAGACGCTCTCCCAATTCCCCTCCCGGTCCCGCCAGTAAAAAACCGGGCGGGCGGGCTGAATCAGCAGCCACTGCACCAGGTCTTGTTTTTCCAGGCGCCGGGAAAGACGAATGATCCCGGCCGGATTGCCGGGGGATTTTCCGGGGGAAGCAACCTGGGCAGCCAGGGCGGTCAGGGCGGCCTCAATGGACAGGAAAGCGGGCATCAGCGCTCCCCGGGAACATCGCCCTGGTAGATCGCCGCAATGCCAAAAGTCAGCGGGGTCATCTTTACCTGCTCAAATCCCGCTTGACGCATCAACTCGCA
>JAJRYW010000520.1 GCA_024275555.1 Calditrichota bacterium
CCCTACCTTTCCTTTCTTGCCCGGGAAAGCAGCAAAGATAAACAGGTGATCCGGGCCAGCATGGAAGAAACCGAAGTTTGGCCCTTGCGCAACCGCTGGCTGAATGAACTGAGCGGCGGCGAGCGGCAGCGGGTGGTGCTGGCCTCGGCCCTGGCCCAGGAACCGGATATCCTGCTCCTCGCCGAGCCCACCAGCGCCCTGGATATGAAGCACCAAATCCGCTTCTACCGTTTGCTGAATAACTTGCAGCAATCCAGAAATCTGAGTGTGGTGACCATTACCCATGATGTCAACCTGGCGGCTGCCTTCTGCCGCCGCTTAATTGTGCTGAAAAACGGCTGCTTGTTAGCCGAGGGAAGCCCGGAGGAGATTGTTACCCGGGAATTGATGGAGACGCTCTACGAGATAACCCTGAGCATTATCCGTCATCCGCAAAGCGGGCGGCCGCTGCTCCTGTTCGGCTCCGCCTGAACCCTTCAAATTGAAACGAGACGTGTCTGCCCATGCCGAAAACTCAACACCCCGGAATGATATTGCTGGCAACCTTTCTGGCCCTCCTGGGGGCGCTCGCTTTGGCGCCGCTGATCGGCAGCCAGGAATTGCACTTCGGCAAGGTGATGGCGTATCTTTCCGGAACAACAACCCCCGACGGAGTGATCTTTTTTAAAGTGCGGCTTCCCCGGGTGTTGCTGGGGGTGCTGGCCGGGGCGGGGCTGGCCGTGGCCGGGGTGGTCTTCCAGGTTTTGCTGCGCAACCCGCTGGCCACGCCCTACACGCTGGGGGTTGCCAGCGGCAGCGCTTTTGGGGCGCTGCTGGTAATTAAAACCGGTTTGGTTTTCAGCTTCCTGGGATTCAGTTCCATCCAGTTTGCCGCTTTTGCCGGGAGTTTTGCTACCATCCTGCTGGTCTATTTGCTCGGCCGGAAAGCCGGGCGCATTTCCGTTTATGGGATGATCCTGGCCGGCGTCACCCTCAACTACCTCTTTGCCGCCTTGATTTTAATCCTGCACTACCTGGCCGATTTCACGGAAACCCACCAGATGATCCGCTGGACCATCGGCGGCCTGGATATCAGCAACTATGCCGTTATTCTGCGCAGTTATCCGATTGTGCTGGCCACGCTGATCGTGCTTTTTCTGCTCAGCAACGCCCTCAATGTGCTCAGCACCGGGGAAGAGATGGCCCTGAGCAAAGGCGTCTCGGTGTCGCTGATCCAGAAAATTGCTTTCGCTGCGGCCTCGCTGCTGACCGCCACCGTGGTGGCGGTCAGCGGGCCGATTGGGTTTATCGGGTTGATCATCCCCCACCTGCTCCGGATGGTGATGGGAACCGATCACCGCTATCTCATCCCGGCTTCGGCCTGCCTGGGCGGGGCCTTTCTGGTTGCGGCCGACACCATCGCCCGCACCATTCTTTCCCCGATTGATCTGCCGGTGGGAATTATCACCACCCTGTTGGGCGGGCCGTTTTTCCTGTGGGTGCTGGTGCGGCAGCAGCCCCTTTAAGTTGGCTTGCTTCAAATAAAACTCCCCGGAAAAACCATTTAAATGTGATAGTTTTTTTGCACCAAGCCCCCTGAGCCCGTCGAAGGGGAGGCGTGCATCACCCGGAAAAACCATTTAATGTGATAGTTTTTTTGCACGCCCATATTATATTATCCGTTCGCGTCGATGATTGACCATGGGAATGTGGAAGTTGCTTTTTCTCTCATGGAAAAAAGCAGCGAGGCATTTCAGTAAATAACAACCATCAAAACAAGTAACAGCAAACAGAGGAATTTATGGCACAATTCCAGCGGTCATCCGGAATTATACTTCACCCGTCTTCACTGCCCGGCCGTCACGGTATCGGAGAGTTGGGAACTCACGCTTATCAATGGATCGATTTTTTAGTAACCGCCCGGCAAACCATTTGGCAAATTTTACCCCTGGGCCCCACCGGCTATGGGAACTCGCCCTATCAAACCACTTCCGTTTTTGCCGGCAATCCGCTCTTCCTGGATATGGATTCCTTACGTCACGAAGGACTGCTCCCGGATGATTATGAAAAAGAGATGCCTCATTTTCCGGAAAACCGGGTAGATTTTGAGGCCGTGATTAACTGGAAACTCCCCTTGCTTTCACAAGCCTATTCCCGTTTTGCACAGAGCGCCTCGCCGGAAGAGCGGCAGCGGTTTGAAGAATTTTTAAAGCAGCATGATCAACTCTGGCTGCATAATTACGCCCTGTTTATGGCCCTCAAAGAGCGTTTTGGCGGCCAGGCCTGGAACCGCTGGCCGGAAGGATATAAAAATCGCGATCCTCATTTCCTGAGTCGCGCCGCGGAGGAACTCTCCGGGCAGATCATCTCCCACAAATTTTGCCAGTACCTCTTTTTTAAACAATGGACAAACCTGCGCAGCTACGCCAATGAGAGAGGCGTGCGGATTCTGGGCGATATTCCCATCTACGTGACCTTCGACAGTGCGGAAGTCTGGGCAACCCAGGATCGCTTTGATTTGGATGAGCAGGGCAACCCGGGTATGGTGGCCGGCGTGCCGCCGGATTATTTCAGCGAAACCGGGCAACTCTGGGGAAATCCTATTTATGATTGGAAGGCCATGGAGGCCCACGGCTTTCAGTGGTGGATCGACCGGGTGCGGGTAACCCTGGATTACGTTGACTATGTGCGCATGGATCACTTCCGGGGCTTCGAGGCCTATTGGGCGGTGCCTTTTGGAGAGGAGACCGCGGTGAAGGGCAAGTGGGTAAAAGGCCCGGGAAGCAAACTCTTCGACGCCCTGATCGGGGCGCTGGGAGAAATTCCATTGGTCGTCGAAGACCTGGGATTTATCACCCCGGAGGTGGAAGCGCTGCGAGACCATTATAACTTTCCGGGCATGAAAATCCTCCAATTTGCTTTTGGAAACGGCCCGAAAGATCCTTACCTGCCCCACAATTTCCCACAGAACTGCGTGGTCTATACCGGCAGCCATGATAACGACACCACCCTGGGATGGTACCAATCCGCCCCGGCGCATGAGCAGGAGTTTTGCCGGAAATACATCGGCGGTTTGCGGGAAAGCATCTCCTGGGAGATGATTCGCCTGGCCGCCTCCTCCACGGCGGTCATGTCCCTTTATCCTTTGCAGGATGTCCTGGCTTTGGGAAGCGAGGCCCGCATGAACGTGCCCGGCAAAGCCAGCGGAAACTGGGGATGGCGCTACCAGTCCTCTCTGCTGAGCGAAGCCCGGGCCCTGCGACTGGCCGAGATAAGCGAAATTTACGGGCGGGTCCCGGGAAAATAAACCTGCCCGGATTAACGGTTCGGCGGAGCGAAACTCAGCGAACAATTTAAGGAACATCTACCGCTTGCCGGTCAATTGTTCCTATATTTTCCCCGGTTTTATCCGGGAACATCCGGCGTTCAACAATTAAAAACAAGGAGGATAAAGAGATGCTGTCCGAAAAAATTAATAAGGCCCTCAATGAGCAGATCGCCAAAGAAGCTTTTGCTTCCAGCGCCTATTTGGCCATGGCGTCCTGGTGCGAGCAGAAAGGTTATGAAGGTGCGACCAACTTTTTCTATAAACAGTCCGAAGAAGAACGGATGCACATGATGAAAATTTTTCACTTTGTGAACGAAGCGGAAGGTAAAGCGATCTCTCCGGCGGTTGCCCAACCGGAGCATGATTTCCCCTCTTACCGAAGCGTATTTGAAGCGGCATTGGCGCATGAAAAAGGCGTGACCAAATCGATCCATGAATTGGTGAAACTGGCCACGGACCAGAATGATTTCCGCACCCTGAATCTACTGCAATGGTTTGTGGATGAGCAACTGGAGGAGGAAAATCAAATTCAAACTATTCTGGATAAACTGAATTTAATCGGCGATAACGGCGTCGGTATTTTTATGATCGATACCGAAGTTGGCAAAAAGGCCGCGGCCAAAGACCCGGCTGCGGAAGTATAAATATTTCAAATTTGGATCATTCCCCAAAAACCGGCCGGATGTCCATTCGAGCCGGTTTTTTTTGTGCGCGGTGAAAAAATTAGTGGGAGACCATTGCCGAGATCGGGCTGTCTTTGGGGATGATTGGGGCAAGTTCTTCATAGGGCACTTTAAACTTCGTGATCCCCATGGCATAGGGCGCTACCTCGTAGCTGTTATACAAGAAGGTGATGCCCTTGCCGTCCAACAGAAAATTCCGGTTTAGAGCAAACCGGTTTTGCGGAAATTCAAAACCATAATTGTTGAGCGAGGCCGTGTCCGGAATGCCCCAGGTAAACCGGAACTTTTTTTCCGCCAGCGCTTGCAGGGACGATATCTGTTTGGCGTCAAAAAGATCATCGAGGGTTAATTTTCTGCCCCGTTTCAGATCGTAATTGTAAAACGTGATAAATCGCGATGGATGCGCCCCGCCCATAAAATAGTAATCCACAAATTTAAGCGAGAGCAGCCCCCGGCGGTTGAGGACGACGACGGCCAGTTTTTCCATCAGCCAGGAAGGGTGTTCCGGGAATTCTTCCATGATGTCGTAATAGTCCTGCATAAATTCCCGGGCCTTTTGCTTAACGGCCTCTTCCCGTGACGAGTAATCCGAAGGGAGTTCGATAAAGCGGTCTATCTGGGCGTAAATCGAGTCGATGGCCGGGGAGGTCGATTCAAAAAGCGGGTAGCGCACATGGAAGCGGGTACACTCCTGTTGTTGGGTGGAGTCGCACTTGTCATCTATGTAGGTATAATCCCAGTAGCGATAGGCCACGGTGTCTTCCGGCGCCTTGTTTGAGAGAGTTCCCGCCGCCTGCTTTCCTGCTGTGGTGTCTTGATTCGCCTGGGCCGGTCGGGTCTCCATCTCCCGGGATTTTGGAGCGGATTCCTGGCAACCAGCCTGGGCAACGGCAAACAGGATCAGCAAGGCGCCCTGCATAATGCGGAATAATTTATAGCGAAAGATTGATTGATTGGCCATGTTCAGTTCCTCATCAATTCCGGACAAAAGATAAAAAATTTTTCACTGACACCCAACAGTTCAAATTTTGCTTTTAATCGTTCCCTAAAACAGTTATTTTTTGCGCACGATATTCGGAGAGGTGCGAGAGCGGTTGAATCGGGCGGTCTCGAAAACCGTTGACCCCTCTGGGGTCCGTGGGTTCGAATCCCACCCTCTCCGCTATGTATTATGCCTATATTTTGAAAAGTCTCAAAGATGGGCGCTATTATTACGGGAGCACGGGCGATTTAAATCAGCGTCTA
>JAJRYW010000521.1 GCA_024275555.1 Calditrichota bacterium
CCATGGGCACTGGCGTAAGTTTCCAATTCAGAAATGAGCAATTTTTTCTCTGAGCAAGGCTGCACAAGGGTTTACGTTGAGACGTACTTTTCGTACTTCGCAGACGTAAACCCGCGGAGAACGCCGCTCAGAGGAAAAAGGGCCATTTTATGGATGGAAACTAATTAAATCGGGTAAAGGAGACTATATGTTGCCGACAGATACTCAAAAAATTGCATTGGTCACCGGCGCTGCCGGTGTGACCGGATTGGAGATTTGCAAATTTCTGGCAGAAGACGGCTACACGGTTTTTATGGCTGATATTGTCAGAGAAGAGCTAGAAAGAAAATGTCTCTCGGTTGGGGCCAATGCGCACCCTGTGGTGATAGACATCAGTAATCCCGCGCAAGTGGTGGAGGCGTGCCGAAATATTAAAAATGAATACGGCAGTATTTCGGTTCTGGTCAACAATGCCGGGATCCTATCCAACAACAAGGTCATTGAAACCAGCTTGGAGGAATGGCGGCGAATCCTTTCCGTCAACCTCGACGGAGCCTATCTTCTCTCCCGCCAGTGTTTGGCGGACATGAAAACAATGCGGTGGGGCAGAATCGTCAACATGTGCTCTATGGCTATGAAGACCGGCGGTTTGACAGCGGGCACGGCTTACACGACTTCAAAGGGAGGCCTGGGAGCGCTTACTTTTTCATTGGCACGGGAATTTGCGTCTTTTGGAGTGACGGTTAACGGAATATCACCGGCTTATATTAAAACACCGATGGTCACCGAGCTTTTGTCCAGGGAGCAACAAAGCAGACTTCTGGAACAAATTCCAGTCGGACGCTTCTGCGAACCTGCCGAGGTAGCAAATGTTGTGCGGTTTCTGATTTCGCCTCTCTCCGGATTTATTACCGGTGAGATAATAGACATCAACGGCGGATTGCATATGGACTGATCTGATCGCAGCCCCCAATCCGTACCAATTAATAATAAGTAAATTAAGACACGGATGAACCCAGATCACACAGATAAAATATAAAGTAACCGTTGAACCTGTGAACGTCTGCAATAAAAATCCGTGTTTACCGCGCCCGCCACGTGAGGAGCGAGGCGAGACGGCGGGTCCGTGCAGATCCGTGTCCTGAAAACCTGAAAATTGATTTTATCCATTCCTCACTCCCGCAAGATGATTCCCTGGGGCAGTGACTCGCCGAACATGGCGTCCTGATCGTGGTGGGCCAGCGGCACAATATTCCGGACAGGGCGCTGCCGATCCTCCGGCATGTCATTTTGCTCCATCCAGCCCAGTACGTCGGCTTGAACTTTTTTATCCAGGTCCCGCGATCGATCCCCTGTTTTGCGCGCCAGTTGCGAAACAACTCGTCCGGCGGTATTGGGATTGGACCAGGAATAGCTTATCAACTGGTTGATCCACCTGGAGACTTCAGCGGGGGGGATGACCCGGTCGGCAGGGCCGTATAACAACTCACGTGCACCCAGACGGGACAGAGCCCACAAGTGCTGCGCCTTTAATTTTTTGGCGGAAGTTACTGCGAGCAATTTCCGTCCCAGTTCGATTTTTTCCTTACTGTAAAGCTTTTCCATGTTGGCAACGGCCATCCAGATTTCAAAATGTTCCTGGGGGGTGACTTTCTTGATCTCGCCCTTTTTGCCTAACAAAAAAACAGAGACATCTTGAAAAAACTGGCGTTGCTGGCCGGGTGTCAGACCGGCTGCGACCCGTCGCCACATGATCCACCATTCCAGTCGAACTCGCGGATGTCGGGCAAAGGCAGCACCACCCGGATATAACCGCCAGAGCTGTCGCATGCGCTGCTGATCAAAACTTTCGCCGATTCCCGGTCGCAGGCAAAATCCCAACAGGTTCATCCAGATGCTTTCAAAAATCGGTCCCTTCTTGCGAACCGGCAAAAGCATCAGCAGTTCATCGGCCAGGGTGCGGATAAACCCCAGGGGCCAGTCATTCCGGGACAGATCAACGATACCTCCAATACCCTTGATCAGTTTTTCCACCTGCTGCTTATCATTGCCGGATAAAATATCGCGTACATAACTCAGAGCATCCTCGGTTACCGAGGCTTCCAATATTTGGGAATCGGCTACCGCTTCAGGTGCCGGGGTGTCACGCAGCTGAAACTGCAATTTCCAGCGATGGTCGCTGATGCGGGAACGACACCACAGCGAAAGGGCTCCGAGTTCAGTGTACTCCGCCTCGATCTTTATCGGGATCGCCCTGCGGACGCCCTTTTTGCCGTACTGAATCACTGTTTGCAGCGGCGGGAGGATGGAAAAGGAGTCATCTACCCGGATGACATCTCCGTGGCAGTCACCACTGCGATAACTTGAACTGTATAAATCGAAACTGACCGGCTGGTTGGTCAAAACCTCAAATGAATTATCCTTCAGGCCGATGGTGCTGCCTTCCTCAAGGCCCCGTTCGACAACACAGATCGCTTCATGGGCTTGAGCCTCAGGTGCGACGGCATCCGTTCGTGCAATACCGAGATAGTAGGCCCGTGGACTGCCGCTGCCGACCCTGACCCCTTCTCCAACCTTAACCAGTCCGTAATAGGCGGCGCCAAGGGCGACAGCCAGGTCGGGGTCGGGATTCTTAAGTACGCGGGGGCGATCTGAATCCGTTTCCCGGTACCAGTGTTGCAGAGCGATCTTGATGCGCTCTTGAATTATTTTGGCCTGAGGGAGCCGCCGTTGTAAAGGATTAAATCAGGTGCGGATGATTGCCGCTGCAGTGTCTGGAAGATGTCATCACGGTGTTGCTCCAGAAACCACCCAAGATGCCGGGTAATTGCCGGTTCCTGTTCATAGGGTAGACCGAATTCCGTAATACCCTTGCGCCCGGCAGTCTTATGCGCGCTATCCGCCTCAACGATCGGGAAAAAACCCTCCAATACGGTTTCCGCAACCTCGTCTTGGCCCAGTTCCGCGGACAACGTTCCGGCAATCAAGCGGCTGCCTTCCCCCACCAGCGTAACTTTAAAGGTTTCGGAAGAGCCGTCCAGAATCGACTCTTTGGCCTGGCGGCATTGGTGGCACAATGCTTTCCAGCGATCCGTACTCATAGAGCGGCGTGGGCCGGTGAGGCCTGTTTCAACCCGTCTGGCCAGTGCCAGATCGATGTTGTCGCCACCCAATATCAGATGATCCCCCACGGCAATTCGTTCAAAGCGAGGGCTGCCCTCAGCTTCCCTCAAAATGATCAGGGTAAAATCAGTGGTGCCGCCACCGACATCGCAGACCAAAATTAATTCCCCGGTCTGGACGAATTCTTTCCAGTCTTTTTCATGGCGCATGAGCCAGCTGTAGAAAGCTGCCAGTGGCTCTTCCAGTAAAATAACATTGTTTAAGCCGCCCAGTTTGGCAGCCTCCAGGGTCAGCTCCCGAGCGACTTCATCAAAGGAGGCCGGCACGGTTAAAACGATGAGTTGATTTTCCAGGTGCAAGCTTTCATCCGGGCCCCATGACTTGTTCCAGGCCATGCGGATATGTTTCAGATAGGCCGCAGTGGCCATAACCGGCGAAATTTTGGGGACTTCCTTGTCTGCTCCCCACGGTAAAATGCGTGCCCGGCGATCCACGTTGCCATGGCACAGCCAGCTTTTGGCTGAAGAGATCAATCTGGCCGGTACCCGGGCCCCATGATCCCTCGCAAAGGCACCCGCGAAATTGGATTCCGCACCCTCCCACAGCTCAACGATGGCTTCCTTGGAAATATCGAATTCGCCGGGGATGTATAAAAAAGAAGGCAGCACCGGCAGGCGGTTTACTTCTCCGGGGCCGGTCATCTGGGGAATCTTAAAGATCCGGATGCGTTTGGCCGCCGATTCTTTTCCCAGTAGATCTACGTACGAGACGGCACAGTTAGTGGTACCCAGATCGATTCCGATGATAAAGCGGCGGTCCGCAATGTCAGTCGTCATGGCTTTTCCCGTACATTGAATTCAAGCTTCCAGCGTTTGTCGTCTTTTCTATAAACACACCAAAGCTCCAACGTACCGATTTCGGTCACTTTGATTTGGATCGATACAGGGATGACGCTGCCGTATGTCCCATCCAGGGTTGTTTCAAGGGTCGTGATCGGCTCGATATCCCCCTCCCAGTCTTCAATGAGGGTACCGACGGCATCGTTGGTTCGCACGGCGGAGCCAAGAAAATCAAATTTCGCCGGCTCACCTACCACCAGGTTAAATTCACGTTGGGTCAATTCAGTCTCCGATCCTTCTTCCATGCCGAAGGGTGCTACGCACAAAGCCTTGATCGGGGCAGGCATTCCCGGCACTGCCGGCACTGCCGCCGCAACACCAATGTAGTAGGTTTTGTTCAACCCGCTGCGAATTCGAATACCGCGGCCTTTGCGAGCCAAACCATAATATGCCGCTCCCCTGGCCACCGCCAGATCCAGATTCGAGGCTTCCAGAACTTTCGGTTCAGCTTCGTTTTGCCAGGAGGATAACACATCCAAAATACGTTTTCGCAGCAAAGGCGCTTTCATTACCCCCCCGTTGAACAGTACCGCTGTGGGCAATTCTAAAGGGCGTTCGTCCCGGCGACTGAGGAATTGAGCCAGGTGTTGGGTCACCGCCGGATCCGATTCATACGGCAGCCCGGTTTCCTGGATACCGGACTGCTGATCCGCTGCCGGACGGCTGGTGACATCACAAAACGGAAAGAAGCCGTCCACAATGACCTGTTCCACTTCAGCCCGGTTAAGGTCTGTTCTCAGCGTACCGCCAATCAAGCTGCTGCCCCGGCCTAGGATGGAAACGGCAACCGTATCGCTGCCAGAAAGTTCCAGCAGTTTTTCCTTAGCGACCCGGCAGCGATGCCACAATGCGCGCATCTGCCAGGAATCCAGCCGGGTTCCTTTTTCAGAGAATCGTTTGGCGATGGTGTAGGCCAGGGCGAGGTCCATATTGTCGCCGCCGATCAACAGATGATTTCCAACCGCAATTCTCTCCAGCTCCAGTTCTCCCGACGATTCCGATACGCGGATCAGGCTGAAATCGCTGGTGCCGCCGCCCAGGTCGCACACCAGCACCAGGTCTCCCGGCGTGATATCATCGCGCCAGCGGTCGCGGGATGCCTCGATCCAGGCATAAAACGCCGCCTGGGGTTCTTCCAACAGGGTAATATTGGGCAAATGCGCCATTTCGGCTGCTTTCACCGTCAGCTCACGGGCCACCGCATCGAATGAGGCCGGTACGGTGAGATAAATCTCCTGCAGCTCCAATGCCAGACTTTTATCCTCACGCGCCATGGAAAAGTTCCAGACCCGGCGAATGTGATCAAGGATGGCGGCGGAGGCTTCCACCGTTGAAAGTTTGGGTACTTCCGGGGGCGCGCCCCAGGGTAAAATCGCCTGATTGCGGTCCACCATCGGATGGCAAAGCCAGGATTTGGCGGAGCTGATCAGCCGCTGGGGAAGCTCGGCCCCCCGCTCACGTGCAAATTCTCCGACGACCTGTTTGACATCCTTTTTCCAGGGCAGGCTCAGTGCCTCCGGGGGCAGGTCTTTTTCTCCCGGCAGGAAAATGAAGGACGGCAACATGGATCGCGAGGCGACACTGCCCGGCCCGATAATCTGCGGAATATCGAGTATCTGAATTTCAGATACTGCCTGATCATCCATCTCAACCGGTGTATAGGCCAAAACACTGTTGCTGGTGCCGAGGTCGATACCTACAATATATCTCGAATTAATCATATGGCCTTCTTTCTTTATCCTGAACCGCTCAACCTAAGGTTTATGTAATCTCCACTTCCGCGGGGGCAATGATTTCAGCGTTTTGACGTCCTGACAGGGTCGGCAAATTCATTTTACCCACTTGCCAGCCTTTATGACGTAAAATCCCATTAAACGGTGGTTCCCCGACGACATTACCCGTCAGTTTGATGACCCCGGGATCAAAATCAGCCGGAACCTCGACTTTCGCCCCTTCTTCCTGATCCATCACCGGCTCCGGATTCAGATACTCCTGAACGAGTCGGCGGCAACCGGCATGAATGCTTCGGACCGCCGAACCAATTTGAGCGTCGTCATACTGGTCAAGTTCTTCATCCAGAAAATCCATCAATCGCCCCTCCTTTTGCATCAAAGAAAAGAGATGCAAAAACAAGCGACGATCGGAGAGGTTTTTTTCTGTTTTTTCATTGCCGGCATCAGTCTCCTCAACGGTTTTTTCCGTGGACAGGGCCAGTTTTATAATACTGGATCGCGCAATCAGCCAGGCCAAAATCCCCACAATCAGGGAAAATATCATCACCGCCGGAAACAGGGTGTACCAGAACTTGGGGAAATATTCTAAAATGAGATTCCACACATCTTTGGCGGCAACAGGATCGACACTGCGCTGTAGAATTGGTCCAATCTCCTGTATCAGTTTTGTGACGCCGAAATAGGCAGATACGGCCAATGCCGCGCCGACTAACAGTACGAAAAATATGATGGTAAATCCGACTTTTTTAGCAACCCTTTTTACGTTACGCATTGATTTAAGCTCCATGGAGGACCGGATCCGGCATCGGATTGTGGGGTTGGTTAAAATCCCGCCCATTAGATTTTTGTTTAATTATAAATAGTTACACTTCCTCTCACAGAGCCCGCAGAGATCACAGAATTTTTTTTATTTTTCCCTGCGTACTCTGTGGGCTCTGTGAGAGATTAAATGGCTCAAGTTAAGGTCATGCTACGAATTGTTGAACAATCATAAATAAAAAAATCCCAAAACCCGTTTTTCCCCTGATTTATGGAAAAGCACTATTTTTACCGGCAATTACAATTTAAGCCGATAATTTAAGACGCAACCCCGTATGTTGTCAAGCGTCATCCACAATCGATTAGGCTTCCGTCATTGAAACAAATATATGAATGATTTTATTTCTTTATAAAACGTTTTGATGCAACCGGTTTGGACTTTACCCTTGTTGCAAAAGCCGGAGGGCTTCAGAGCCAAGGCGTCAAGGGTGAAGTTGTAGTCGTTTACCTCGAATCCTTGACAACACAGGATCTGAAGTTCTCCGGCTTTCCCGCAGGGTAAACAACATGGCAAAATAGACCCCATCCTTTGAATTCAC
>JAJRYW010000522.1 GCA_024275555.1 Calditrichota bacterium
CCGTTTTGGAGCGGGAGAATATTCCCATCGGGGCCATTGCCGGCAGCAGCATGGGCGCCATCATTGCCGCCGCGTACACCCTGAACCCCGATTACAGCAAAGAGAACCTGATGGAGCTGATGCTGACGCTGGAAGCCTCGGTGCCCAAACAGCTCAAGTCCTCCGGGACAAAGAAACCCTCGCTGTTCAATCGTCTTCGGGAATTTGTCAATTTAGAGCGATTTATTTTAACCGGCGTTTCCGGCTGGGGAGTTTTTCCGGAAGACCTGGTCGTCAAAGTGTTGACGAAAATAGCCCGGGGGCGTAACCTGGAAGAGGCTCGCATTCCCATTGCCGTGGTGGCCACCGACCTGAACCGGGGCGAGAAGATCATTTTCCGGGACGGGCCGGCGGTGCTGGCCTTGCGGGCAAGCTCGGCATTGCCCGGCTTTTTTCCGCCGGTTGTTCATGGGGAACAACTGCTGGTGGATGGCGCCATTATCGATGTGGTGCCGGCAGATGTCGCCCGGGAGATGGGCGCGGAGGTAGTGGTTGCCGTGGATGTTGACCAGGAGCATTTTCACCCGGAAATACGCAACGGCCTGGAAGCCTTTTTACGCTCGGTGGAGTTGTGCTCCCGGCACCACAAACGGCATTACCTGAAGATGGCCGACCTGATTATCCAGCCCGATTTCGGGCAGCCGGTGCAGACCTTCGACGTCTCCCAGGCGCAACGCTGCATCAACGCCGGGATTCAGGCCGCCGAACAGGCTATCCCGCAGATCCGGAAACTGTTAAACAAAACAAAAGCACTTTAATCTTATTCTTGATCCAAACTAAAAAGGAAGGTCTTTTATATGAAAAATATAATTATTTGCGTGCATGGCATGGTCTGCGCAGGGGAAGCTCGCGGGGTGGAGAAACAGCTCAAAAAGCACCCCGGAATCCACCACGTAGAAGCCAATTTTATGAACTGCACTGCCACCGTGCATTACGATGAATCGCTCATCAACCTGGCTGAAATTAAGAAGCTGGTTGGAGAATGCGGTTACCATTGCCCCGGGGAATCCCTGCCGGAGCACCAGTGCAAAGCGGAGGACCCGCCGGAAGACGTTGCCGAAGCGGAGAAGCACAAGGGGCACACCATGCACGAGGGCATGCACGAAGGACACGACGCCGAGGCCATGAAAGGGGATGAGCACGCCGGCCACGACATGGGCGGCGAAACCGCGGGAATGGCGCACGAGATGGGCCACGGCCCGGGCATGAGCATGGAAGGCATGGTCAAGGATATGCGGAACCGTTTTCTGGTTTCCATCCTGTTCACCATTCCGGTGTTCCTCTACTCCCCGCTGTTCTATCGCCTCTTTAATTTTGACCTGCCGACCCCGGCCGGAATCGGTGCGGACATTATCGCTTTTCTGATTGCCACACCGGTAATTCTTTACGGGGGATGGCCTTTCTATATCGGCGCGTACCGGGGCCTAAAAAACGGAATTCTGAACATGGCCGTGCTGGTGACGATTGCCGTGCTGGCCGGTTATGTTTTCAGTATTGCAGCGACTTTCTTCTTTAAAGGAGAAGTTTTTTATGAAGCGGCGGTTATGTTGCTCACCTTTGTGCTGTTTGGCCACTGGATGGAGATGCGCGCCCGCAGCAGCACCAGCAACGCTATTCAGAAACTGCTTACCCTGGCGCCTCCCATGGCCCGGGTGGAACGGGACGGCCGGGAGATAGAGATTCCGACCAGCGACGTGGTGGTAGGCGACGTGGTGGTCATCCGCCCTGGCGACAAAATTCCGGTGGACGGCAAAGTCATCGAAGGTAAATCCGACGTGGACGAAAGCATGATTACCGGGGAGAGCCAGCCGGTCAAGAAACACCCCGGCGCAGAAGTCATCGGGGCGACGATCAACAAAACCGGCAGCTTTAAGTTTAAAGCCACCCGGGTCGGCGCGGACACGGCCCTATCGCAAATTGTGAAAATGGTGCAAAGCGCCCAGAACAGCAAAGCGCCCTCCCAGCAACTGGCGGACCGGGCCGCCCACTACCTGGTTCTGGTGGCGGTGTTCGGGGGATTAATTACCTTTGTCATCTGGTATTTTATAATCGGTGCAACGGCCATCTTTGCCCTCACCCTGGCCATCACGGTGGTGGTGATCACCTGCCCGGACGCGCTGGGGCTGGCCACGCCCACCGCGGTCATGGTCGGCACCGGGTTGGGAGCGGAGCACGGCATCCTCTATAAAAACGCCACCGCCCTGGAGCAGCCCGCCAAACTGAACGCCATCATTTTTGATAAAACCGGCACTTTAACCAAGGGCGAGCCGGAGGTAACCCACCTGGTAACGGCCGGCAACCCGATTTCCGAGGAAGAACTGCTGCAACTGGTCGCCAGTGCGGAACAGGGCAGCGAGCACCTGCTGGCGCAGGCGGTGGTAAAAGCAGCCCGGGAGCGGGGTATGGAGCTGGACTCGGCGGAAACATTCGAAGCTATCCCCGGCCACGGTATGGTTGCCACGGTGGGCAAGCGGCAGGTGTTGGTGGGCAACCGCAAACTGATGAAGGATCGCAACATCGAACTGGGCAGCATGAAAGACGCCGCGGAGAAGATGGAAGGCGAAGGCCAAACCGTGGTGTACGCGGCTGTGGACGGCAAGTTTGCCGGCCTGCTGGCCATTGCCGACGCAGTGCGCCCGGGCGCACGCGAAGCAATAGAAGCCCTGCATAAAATGGGGGTGGAAGTGGCCATGCTGACCGGGGACAACCGCGGCACGGCCGAGCGGGTAGCCAAAGAGTTAAATATCGATACCGTTTTTGCAGAGGTGCTGCCGCACCAGAAGCAGGACAAAGTCAAAGAACTGCAGCAACAGGGCAAATTTGTGGCGATGGTCGGCGACGGCATTAATGACGCCCCGGCGCTGGCCCAGGCCGAGGTGGGCATTGCCATCGGCGCAGGCACGGATGTGGCCGTGGAAACCGCCGACCTGGTGCTGATGAAAAGCGATCCCCTGGATGTGCTGAAAGCCATCACCATTTCCCGGGCAACTCTGCGCAAAATGAAGCAGAACCTGCTCTGGGCGGTCGTCTACAATGTGATGGCAATTCCTATCGCCGCAGGCATTCTTTATCCGTTTGGGCAGATTACCCTGCGCCCGGAAATCGGCGCCATTGCCATGAGCGGGAGCTCCATTATTGTGGCCATTAATGCGCTGATGCTGAAACGGCTGAAGCTGGAAGACTAACTTTGCCGGAAAGAACTCCCGGTATCAGCTGAGAAATTGACACAGAACCCCGCTGGTCTTTATGCCTTGCAAATGATTTGCCCAGGCAGCTCATCCGCAAAAAGCATATTGATCAGCGGGGTTTCTGCGTCAAAACAAATTAGCCCCTTTCGGGGTCTCAACCGACTCCCGGCCGGCCGGGATTGTCGATTGACTCTGTCGAAGACACCCCGGCCGGGGACCGAAGTGTGCGAAAGCACTTAGACGCTTAGGGCCGTAAGGTCGACAATTTTTTGTCGATTTAAAAAAATGATGTAACTATTCAGCCCACTGAACACAGCAAAGAATCGAAAGAAAAAATGGCAAAATTTTATCTTCGGTTAGAAGTCGCTGCCATGATGGGTGCATTTGGATTGCATTGACTGTGTCAATGCATGCATCGACACAGTCGATGCAATCCAAAATCTCTACATTCTTCATTTGCTGAATAGTAACCACGCGTCTATAAATTGGGCGTATTTGTGTTGCCGGACAGTTATCAAGTTAAATTTCCCCACCCCGGCCCTCCCCGAAATCGGGGAGGGAGGCCGGTTTCCCTCCCGGCCAGCCGGGAGGGATTAAGGGGGGACATTACTATTTCATGAAGGCAATTACACAAATACATTTCATTTTTTCGGAAACTAATTCACGTCTCAATAATTGGTGGAGATTTCCGATCCGCAATTTCCGGTTGCCGATCTGCGAAGTGATATACAGCGCCGCTGCAACCACTCATCCTTAATCTTTCCCCTTTAATCTTTTAATTTTTAATCTTTAATCTGACGGTTCGGTTATTTTTGGGCCGGTTTTCGAAATTCTTGGTGATTTCCTATTCGGAAGTTCTCGTTTGGGGAAAATTCATGCTTGGCCACAGTTTCATACACAGAACCTTTGGTTTTACGTGGAAATCAATCGAGGACTCTCCAA
>JAJRYW010000523.1 GCA_024275555.1 Calditrichota bacterium
TACAATTATTTCAGCAAATTTAATGTCGAATACACACAGATTTCTCTCTCCGTCCCTGGAGTTCGTGGCAACGCCATCCCGTTGGGAAAATGACAGTGGTTTTTTAAAGTTAATAATTACAGTTCTTTAAAAGGTAATAAGGTCTATTCTGAATTAATGTTCCTTTTGATATCTTTCCCCGCTTTTCTCTCACAATCGGGATGAAGGGAGGATTTGGTAGAACCGCTCTTTGGGTTTTTTAAATAATTTTCAGCGTTTCTCTGTTTTCTTCAGCGTTTCTCAGCGTCAAATTTTCAACTCGTATTCGCATTTACAATGCAAATTACGAGTGAACACGTTAAACCGCGCGACATAGCTGCTGCCGGGTTGCGTTGTTTGTGCGTCTCCCGCCCAGAAAAATATTCTCAGCGAAGATCCGTTTAATCAGCGTTTTTCGGCGTCAAATTAAAGTGAAAGCAAAGAGGATTACAGGAAACTGATTGCCCAGCGCAGGAAACCGAACATCACCAGAACGATCCCTTCCCGGCGGGTGACCATGTTTTTGCGACTCATAAAAAAGAGTACTAAACCAACCATGGCAATCAGCATGACCATATTCCAGCGGGCGGTGGAATCGATGACCAGGTGATTGACCATCCCGGCCAATCCCAGTACGCCTAAAATATTAAAGATGTCGCTGCCGATGAGATTTCCCACCGACATCCCGTGCCGGCCTTTGAGGGCGGCCACAATCGAGGTGGCAAATTCCGGGGCGGAGGTGCCCGCCGCAACAATCGTGGCCCCGATCAGCCATTCCGAGATGTGAAAGATGCGGGCAAGAGCTACCGCAGAATCGACCATGAAATGTGCGCCAACCAGCACCGAACACAGGCCGATCAGCAAAAAGATGACGTCTTTTTTGCGGAATTCGCCTTCGACAACCTCATCAGTGGGGACTACTTTGCTGCGGTAAAGAACAAACAGGTAGAAAATCAAACCGGAAAAAAGAATGGCGCCTTCTATCCAGTTAAGTTCCAGGTCCCATAAAAAGATCATCAGCAGCAACGTGCCCAGGAGCAGCACTACGCCGTCGCGCTTGAGCAGCTCCGGGGTGGTTTTTAACTGATGAATGATTGCTGTTCCGCCCAGGATAAAACCCAGGTTAAAGATATTGGAACCCACAATGTTGCCTACGGAAATGTTGGCGTTGCCGCTCAGCGCCGCAAAAATGGTTACCCCGAATTCCGGGGCCGATGTTCCGAAAGCCACGATGGTCAGCCCGATAACCACTTCGGACACCCCCAATTTTTTGGCCATACGGGCGGAGCTTTCCACCAGCCAATCGGCCCCTTTGGCGATTACCCCAATTGAAATTATTAAAATAGCAATATGTTGAAGGATTTCCATTCTTAACCGTTTTCTCTGTTGATCTCTATGTTATCGGGCGCAACCGCCTATACTTAATCCTGCAAATTCCGACGCTTATAAAAAAAACCGATTCTCTTGATGGAGCAAGAGACCGGTCCCTTACGCAGTACTGGCGCTGCCGCCAGCCCTCTTCCTGAGTCGGATAACTTACGAAAAATAAAGAAGTAATGCTAATTAATTTGCAAATTCCGGACGATGAAAATCCCGCAAGCATTTCTTGTCTCTTTCCCGGATTTTCCCTAAACTATTACGAATAGATGGTTACTGTTAATCTTTAAGCCGGAATCCATCTATAGTGGTCTGACAGAAGTGGATGCCGGCCGGAAACATGCCGGAATGACATCGGCAAATTCTAAAATCTTAAAAGTGTTGATCAAAAATTGATTGTTACTATTCAGCAAGTGAAGAGTGTAGGGATTTTGGATTGCATCGACTGTGTCGATGCAATCCAAATGCTTCCATCATGGCAGCGACTTCTAACCGGATATAAAAATTTTACCATTTTTCTCTTTCGATTCTTTGGTGTGTTCAGTGGGCTGAATAGTTACAATTGATTTAAAACCGAGTTTTTTGGAGTACTTTCATAAGTAATAAATTCTTGGTGACTTAGCCTCGGCCAGCCGGAGTGAAGTATTTATGAAAAATGCAGGCTATGTTTTGATGAACCGGATAGAATCCCATCTTTATCCTGATCATCCCGTCCATCCCGTCTAAAATTTAGGCTGAAAAGTTTCATTAGATGAATGAAAATGGATCAAGAGACATTTACAGAACCAGGAACCGACACCATGAAGGAGGCGCTATGGCGACAATCACATTTTGGGGAGCAACCGGGACGGTAACCGGCTCCCGGCATTTTCTGGAATTAGACCGGAAACGTTATTTGGTTGATTGCGGTTTGTTTCAAGGCACAAAAGAGAACCGCCTCCGCAACTGGGAGGAATTTCCTATTGATCCGGGCCAGATTGAGCGGGTTTTGCTGACCCACGCCCATATTGACCACACCGGCTACCTGCCCCGATTGGTTAAAAACGGTTTCAGCGGCCCGGTTCACTGCACCCGCGCCAGCGCCGATTTGCTGGAAATCCTGTTGCGGGACAGCGCCCACCTTCAGGCCGAAGACGCCCGCTGGGCCAATAAACGGGGGTTTTCCAAACATAAACCGGCTAAACCGCTGTATGAATTGGAAGACGCCGAGCGAGCGCTGTCGCTGTTTATGCCCGTATTTTATGGGCAGGATTTGCCGCTTTCCGAGGGCGTCCGGGCAAAATTCAAAGACGCCGGGCATATTCTCGGATCGGCTTTTATCGATATCAAAACCTCCCGGGAGGGGAGGGTGCGTAAAATTCTCTTTGGCGGAGATTTGGGGAGACCGCACCGGCCGGTGCTGCGCGATCCGGCCCAGGTGTTCGACGTCGACTATTTAGTGCTGGAATCCACTTACGGCAATCGCCTGCATCCCCGGAACTCGCCCAAAGAGGAACTGGCCGAGCTGATTAATCAAAGCGTGGATCGCGGCGGAGTGCTGCTTGTCCCGGCCTTTGCGGTAGGACGCACCCAGACGCTCCTGTTTGTCATCCGGGAACTGGAAGAGCAGGGCAAAATCCCGGAATTGCAAGTCTTCGTCGATTCACCCATGGCCATTGATTCCACGGAAATTTTTCGCAATCACCTGCCTGACCTGGACCTGCAGAGCCGGCTCTACCATCTCCAGGGAAAACAGATATTCCGTCCCAAGCGGCTCAGAATCTGCCGCAGCCGCAACGAATCCAAAAAAATCAATGCAGTGAAAAACCGGGCCATCATCATCTCTTCCAGCGGGATGGCGGCCGGCGGCCGGATTCTTCACCACCTGACAGAACGCCTGCCCGATCCCGCCAATACGGTGCTGTTTATCGGCTACCAGGCCGAAGGAACCCGGGGGCGGCAATTAGTGGAAGGGGCGAAGAAAGTGAAAATTCACGGGCAGTATGTGCCTGTCAAGGCCCTGGTGGAAACGCTTTCCGGCTACTCCGGCCACGCCGACTACCAGGAAATCCTGGCCTGGCTGATCGGGTTTAATCGTCCCCCGGAACAGACCTTCATCGTGCACGGCGAGCCGGATGCCGCAGAATCCTTGTCCGACAAAATCCGGGAAACGCTGGGATGGAACGTGCTCATTCCCAAATTGGGGGAATCGTTTGAGTTAGACCTGTAAGTGAGAACCCGAAAGGGAGTATGCAGCTTTTGGAATGATGGATTGATCGAGCAAGAGAAAGTGTGTTGATAGGCCATGCGCAGGAATTTTGGGGCAGATTCAAGATGTCCCCGGAAATTACGATGGTATAAAACTATCTTCGTATTCACCGGGAAGGATGCCTCCGTTGATAAGATGCGCATGGAACAGAGCATGAAGGGCAAAATACTGGTTACCGGAGCTACCGGCGTGGTAGGTCGCGAGGTGGTCAAGGCTCTGGCAAAAAGGGGCCAAAAGGTGCTGGCGGCTACCCGCTATCCCGAGAAATACGCCTCTCCCAAACTGGCGTCCGTGGAATATGTCCATTTTGATTTTACCAATGACCAGGGTAGTCAACATCTGTTTCGGGAGGTAGATCGACTCTTTTTAGCCACACCGCCGCTCGGGGATGAGGAATGTGAATTGGCGATTCGGTTGATTGACCAGGCTCGCCAACAGGAAGTGAAGCAGATTGTACGGCTCTCGGCCATGGGAGTGGAAGAAAACGAGGCCTCGCATCACCGGGCCGCCGAGAAATACCTGGAAGAGTCCGGTGTTGCTTTTACTGTCCTGCGCCCCAATTTTTTTATGCAGAATTTCCTCACCTATTATCGCGACTGTATCCGCAAGCAAAACATGATCATCCTGCCGGCCGGAAAGGGGAAGACCAGTTTTGTGGACGCCCGGGATATTGGCGAAGCGGCGGTGCAGGCTCTCACGAACTCCGGACATCTCAATAAAACCTACACACTGACCGGCTCGCAGGCCATCGACCACTTTGAAGTCGCGGAGATGCTAAGCAAAACGCTGGGAAGAGAGATCGTCTACATTCCGGTTGCCGATGAAAAAATGCGCGATTTTTTGATCGATTTAGCCTGGGTCGGGGAGGAGATCGATGCGTTCATCAAGATGTACCAGTGTGTGCAGATTGGCTGGAGCGCCGGGATAAGCCCCGATCTGGAAGCAATGCTAAACCGCCCCCCGATAAACTTCGCCCAATTTGCCCGAGATTGCGCCGACGCCTGGCGTTAGCCCCCCCGGGTAGCCGCAGGCTTCAGCATGCGACGGCGTATCTGCTCTAATTTGAAACCGGGCTGTTGCTACTATCAAACGGCGCCTGCGGAAAATGGGTAATCCGCTCGCAGCTATCCGCAGTGATAATATAACTGTCTTCCA
>JAJRYW010000524.1 GCA_024275555.1 Calditrichota bacterium
CTGTTTTAAAAAGCATGTAAGCCGGTAGCCGCATTCCGGTCTGCCGGAATTGCGAAACACCGCTATGCGCAGTCTAAAGCCTGCGCCTACCAGTATATCAGATATGGTCCGGTTGCTTAATCAAAATTCATCAGCTTGACAGTGAGCTTATACCCCTAAAAATTTTGACGCAGAAGCGGAGCTTCGAGAGAAAAGTGCGTTCCAAGCAGGAGCTTGGAACGAGCAGAAAAGCAGGCAGGAGTGTCAAGCTTCAGCTTGACAGTGAGCTTATGTCGCTGGAAATTTTGGCGCTGAAGCGGAGCTTCAAGAGAAAAGTGCGTTCCAAGCCAGAGCCTGGAACGAGGGGGAACCGGCAGGAGTGTCAAGCTTCAGCTTGACAGTGAGCTTATGCCCCTAAAAATTTTGACGCAGAAGCAGAGCTTCGAGAGAAAAGTGCGTTCCAAGCCAGAGTCTGGAACGAGAGTAGACCAGGCAGGAGTCTGGAACGAGGGGGGAAACTGTAAAGAAAAGAGCCAACAGCCAACAGCCAACAGCCAAAGGCGAATCGCTCAATTTAGGTGCTACCAACCTGGTGAGTGGCTACAAAGGCGTGACACCTCCGTAGGCGATACCGGTCAGGTAGGCCACATCGCGGTCAAAGGTGCTCAGATCATCCGGGCAGAATTGGTTGAGGTGGGTGTGTCCGCAGGCGCGGGCCATCACTTGCATCAACTCCACCGAAGCTTCGAAAAAACGCTTCAGCCGCAGGGCGGAGAGCTGGATATCCAGTCGTTGGCGCAGTTCCTCCCGCTGGGTGGCAATCCCCACCGGGCAGTTGTTGGTATGGCAGGCGCGCATGGCCTGGCAGCCAATCGCCTGGAGGGCGGCATTGGAAACCGCAATGCCATCCGCTCCCAGCGCCAGCGCTTTGATAAAATCCGCCGGGGTGCGCAATCCGCCGGTGATGATCAGGGTAATGTCCGGCCGCCCGCGCCGGTCCAGATGCCGCCGCGCCCGGGCCAGGGCAGGAATGGTGGGGGTGGAGATATGGTCGCGGAAGAGCAACGGGGCGGCCCCGGTGGCCCCGCCCCGGCCGTCCAGAATAAGGTAATCCACCCGCACGCGAATGGCGGCGTCGATGTCTTCCTCGATATGGTTGGCCGAGAGCTTAAAGCCGATGGGAATCCCCCCGGAAGCCTGGCGAACTTCATCGGCAAAACGGCGGAAATCATCCTCGCAATCGAAATCGGTAAAACGGGGCGGGGAAATCGCCGCTTCCCCTTCCGGAATCCCCCGCACTTGACTGATCTTGCCGGTGTTCTTGTGGCCGGGCAGATGCCCGCCGACGCCGGTCTTGGCGCCCTGGCCGCCTTTAAAATGGAACGCCTGCACCTTTTTGACCAAATCCATCCGAAAACCGAATTTGGCCGAGGCTAACTCGTAGAAATAGCGGCTGTTCTCCTGCTGTTCCTCCGGGAGCATCCCTCCCTCGCCGGAGCAAATGCCGGTTCCGGCCATCTCGGCTCCCCGGGCCAGGGCAATTTTGGATTCCTCGGACAAAGCGCCATAGCTCATATCGGAGACGAACAGGGGGATTTCCAGCCGCAGCGGTTTCCGGGCGTTGGGGCCGATGACCAATTCCGCACCCACTTCCACCTTTTCCAGTTGGGGAAGCCGGGCTAATTGGGCCGGGAGAATCTGGATGTCATCCCACCGAGGCAGCGCTTGCGAACTTACCCCCATCGAGCCCACCGGTCCGTGATGTCCGTCTTTCTCCAGCCCGTACCTGGCCAGGCGGTGAATCTCGGCCGTTTTGGGTTCTTCATTCGCCGGATGGGTGGCCTCATAGGGGCCCAGGTATTCATCGCGGGCAATCAATTGGGGATGTTCCTGCTCGAATGCCTCTACTTCCGCCTCATCAATCCAGACTTTTCCCTGCTCAACGACGGCGGTAAATTTATGTAAAACTTCTTTATTGCTGTATTCGCTGACGCCGGTATCGTAGCGATAGTCCCAGAAATGCACCCCGCAGATCAGGTTGGCGCCCTCTACATAGCCGTCGGCCATCAACGCACCGCGATGCAGACAACGTCCATACAGCACCGAAACCCGGTCGTCGAAACGCACGATCACCAAATCGGTATTGCCTACCAGGGCATGAACAGGGTTGCGATCTTCCAGTTGATCCCAATCATATATAGCAATTTTAGTTTGCATGATTTATATACCTCGAGGGGTTAAATTGTGTAATTCAATTGTTTAGCCAGTTCATTTATGGCGATTAAGATGAAGTCGGCAACCAGCCTGGCCTGGGCAGCGGCGGAGGTTTCCCGGCTGATCTGATCGGCGGTTAACAGCGCGCCCACCCATCCCTCTGTCTGCCATTGGCCGCCGGGAAGCGGGGGGAGTTTGGCCAAATCAATCTCCGGGTAAGGCCACACGCTCAGGTAGAAGTAGGGTTCGGCAATGTTTTCATCCCCGGGAGAGAGGCCGATACCCAGGGACTCGGTGTTCTCGGGATCATGCGCTTCTTTCAGCGTCAGGAGCGCCGCCAGGTCAAAATGATGCGGCCAGCAGCGCACCGGGGTAAAGCGTTTGTCCTGGGCGGCCAGTTGTTCCAGCAGCACCTGGGCGTTGGAATAGTAGTTGGCCAGTTCGCGGAACGGGGCCAGGTCGTAAAAACGGAAGGGATCCCCTTCGCCAGTGTCGTGATGCGGGAGTTCATAGGGCGTTTCCAGAATCAAATCGTCAATATTGACCCCGTTTTCCTCCAATTTGCGTTCCATCCAGAAAAAGGCTTCTCCAATGGTGAATTCATCCAAATGCAAGTCGTCGTAAGCCCCGGTTACATCGTTGATGAGCATCAGGTTAAACCCCCCGGGATGCAAACCGCCGCGCAACTGGCCGGATGCTCCAATCGGCTCGCCCAGCCAGGCCTGGTATTTCCGGCTCCAGGTAAGACTGGCGTGGCTGTCATCTTTCCGGGCCGGCAGCAGATAGCGTCCCAGCACCGAGACAATTTGTACGGCATGATGGAGCTGTAAACGCGCATCAATCAACTGAATCGGCGCAACCTTTCCCAGCGCCTGCCAGTCTTTTTCCGGATTTAAGTGGAATGGCATGAATGTCCCTCTGTCTTTAGCTTCTCTATATCGATTATGCAGATGGTTCGGCAACTGGATTAAGGAGCGTTTGAAAGCTCTCCTTATCCGGTCTATCGTCGGCGATAGACCACAAATTCAAACCGGGGATGGTCGACCTGTTTCTCGATCTGCCAGTGATCCGGATCGATCTCCGGGAAATAGGCGTCTCCCTGAAAACGGCCTTTAATGTAAGAGAGATAAAGGGCGTCTGCAAGCGGCAAGGCCTGGCGGTAGATGCTGGCCCCGCCGGCGCAAAAAACCGGCTTCCCCAGTCGATACGCCGCGGCTACTGCGGTTTCCAAGGACGGGAAAACCCGGGCATTTTTCAACGACAAAGAAGACCGGCTGATCACTAAATTCTGAGAGCGGTCCAAATCCCGGCCGAAGATTTGATACGAACGGCGCCCCATAATCACCGTATTGCCGGATACAAAACCCAGGTATTGCCGATATTCTTCGGGAACATTCCAGGGCATGCCCTCCCCCTGCCCGATGATCCGGTCGGCGCTCATTGCCGAAATGATAATCAATTGCGGTCTGGCGTCGGTCATGTTGTTTTTTCGTTTACATCTGATGTTACACGCTTTTCTTTGTTTTGCCACAGAGGTACAGAGAACTCAGGGAAAAGGACAAACGATTCATTTGGGCGCATGTCAAATTGCACAATGGAAAGCCGTTAAAACGGCTGTGTAATAATTTCTTTCTCATTAACACCGGGCTTAAGCCCGGTGTTAATGAGATCTTGCAGCGATCATTTAACCGTTTCAACGGTTTTTAAAGAATGTCTGTAAAATACAATTTGTCATGCGCCCCCCCAAAATGCATTTTACTCTTATTAAAACATTACCTTAGGTGCGAAGATTAAATTTTGAAAACCTCAAAAAATTTAAGCGAACCGCGAATAGAACTACTCAGGTTGTTATACCGCAATGAACACAAAGAAAACGCGCCATCGGCGCCCCCCCTTGGGGCAGCGTTCGCAACGAACAGGTGTTTATATCTTTCCCATTGCGGCCGTCGCGTATCCGTTGCGATCATTGCGGTAAAAAGACAATTTTGATCACCAAATCAGCTTTGTACGGGAACTCTTTCTATCGATTGGAGTTTAGCCGATAAAGGTAACCAGCACGAATTCTGTAAACACTCCAAAATATTTATTAAAATGAACTTATACAAACGCTAAAAGCCCTTTTTTCGGCTACAACGATTTGTTAGAATGCCATCTAAACCCTATTTGATAAATGTGTTTTTAAACTATACTCCTGTTCTTATCTATCCAATATCCCCAGGCGACCAGTAACCATTGCGATAACCCTACAAAAGCAATTGGTTCAGCTGATGGAGGCGGTGGTCCAAAAACATTTAAGACATAAACGATACACAAAAATATAAGAATACTACACAGCCCTACCTTTCCGCTTATATTTTCTGCTTTTGTGATTTTGAAATAGAGATAGGACACAACTACAAAAATTAATCCTTCGATTGTAATTGTTAATCCTATTGAATTCCAC
>JAJRYW010000525.1 GCA_024275555.1 Calditrichota bacterium
AAATCGGTGATAAAGATAGCATCTGCGGCATAGTTGAAAAGGGCCTTGAATTTCCCTTCGCTCTGCTTTAAGGCTAATTCCGCTTCTTTATGACGGGTCACATCCTGGATCATAAAAAGAATCTGGCGGCGGTTTTGAACCGTGAAGGGAAAAGCACTGAGTTCTATTTGACAGAGCTGATTGTTATTGCGGATAATACCGAACTCCGATGCGGATAAAAGTTGTCCGAGTTTGAGCTTGGCCAAGCCGCTCATAATCCGGGGAATATCCTTCCCGCTGAAGAGACGGATTTGCAGCAGATTCTGGCCGTCCAACTCGGATTTTTTAAACCCGATAATTCGTTCGGCAGCGCGATTGCTTTCGATAATGTTTCCGTCCGGATCGGTTACTAAATAGGCTTCCGGAGCGTATTCAAATAAAATATCCAGTTTGGATTGAGAAAAGTTGAGCGCTTCTACCGCCTGATCGCGCGCTTCGCGGAGCCGTTTGATTTCTTCCTGCAATGCCTGAATACGAAGATCGCTATCCACCTTATCCTGGTGTTCGACCACACCCATCGACTCTCCTTTTGGCTTTCATCTTCCTATAAATGCAAACCATATTTTTGATTCGCCCTGATTCCGAACTAAATTACTTGTTTGGAGATCATCAAAAACATTTTATAATCATCGTAATTCTGTATTTAAAGTTAATAAAAAGCTAAGAGCAGCAAAAAATTTACTACCAAAATGATTCCGGAGGCGGTCTGAAATGGCAAAACGAATTCTTTTATTTACCGGGAAAGGCGGGGTCGGCAAAACCACCTGCGCCGCAGCAACCGCACTGAAAGCCGCCCAACGAGGCTACAAAACCCTGGTAATCTCTTCCGACCCGGCCCACAGCCTGGCCGACGCACTGGATCAGCAACTGGGGCCGGAGCCCCGCCAGGTACAACCCAACCTGTTTGCCCAGGAAGTCGACCTGTTCTATTCCATGAAAAAGTATTGGGGCAACATCCGGGAATTGCTGCTGTTGGTCTTTAAGTGGCAGGGGATCAGCGAAATAGCCGCCGAGGAACTGGCCGCCCTGCCGGGGATGGGCGAAGCCTCGGCGCTGCTCTGGCTGGAAATGTTCTACAGCTCCGGCGAGTATGACCTGATCATCATCGACAGCGCTCCTACCGGGGAAACCCTGACCTTTTTAACCTTGCCCCAGGTGACCGAGTGGTGGCTAACCCAGGCGTTCCCCTTCCAGAAATTAGCCGTACAGACTGTCGGCTATGCGGTGCGTAAAACCACCGGCATCCCGGTGGATAAAGGCTACCTGGAACTGAAAACCCTGTTTGAGAAGCTGAAGATTATCCACAAGGTGCTCTCCAATCCGGAAATCACTTCCATCCGCCTGGTGATGAACCCCGAGAAGATGGTGGTTCAGGAAGCCCGCCGGGCTTATACCTACCTTCAGCTTTACGGATACGGCGTGGATTCGGTGATCGTTAACCGCATTCTGCCGGAAACTCTGAGCGATCCCGGCTGGGAAAAATACCTGGAGGCCCAGCAAGGGTACCTGCGGGAAATTCACAACAGCTTTTCTCCCCTGCCGATTTTAACCATCCCCCACCTTCAGCAAGAAGTGTTTGGACAGGAATTGCTGGAGCAAATCGCCGAACAAATCTACGCAGAGCGGGACCCCACGGAGATCTTCTTTAATGAAAAAACTTATGAACTCAAATTGGAAGACGGGGTGTATTTTTTACACCTGAAACTCCCTTTTGCCGGGGAGATGAATTACACCCTGGAGCAATATGGTGAACAATTGGTTATCCAAATTCAGAATCAGCGCCGCAATTATTTGCTGCCCACCTTCTTAAGCTATTACCGGGCCGTGGAGCATCATTGGAAAGACAACTGGCTGACGGTGCGCTTTGAGGCGCCCCCGGATTCTCCGGAAAGCGCTGCGCCGGCCTCGCAAACATCCTGAAGCAGGGCAATACGGCGCGGCCCGGGGTAAACTGAAATACCCGGCAAAGAAAGGGTTGCGAATCTCATAAATAATTACTATCTATGAGAAGAACCAATCTGATCCAGGTTTCAACTTCGTAAAAAGTAAATCCATTCGCACCATGTCTAAATTTGCTATTGGTATACCCGCCCCGGATTTTGAGCTGCCGGACCTGCACGGCGTGCAATTCCGGTTATCGGAGCATTATCAAAACCAGGCCGTATTGCTGGTGATGAACCGGGGCTTCTTTTGACCTTTCTGCCTAAGGCACATGGCGCAGTTGCGCCGGGATCATCAGCTTTTTAAAGATCATAATGTGGAAATTGCAGTGCTGGGGCCGGAAGGTCCTAAAGAGTTTCAGCGCTTTTGGGAACGGGAAAAAATGCCCTTTACCGGATTACCCGATCCCGAGCAGATTGTTTTGAAACGCTACCGCCAGGAACACCGCCTGCTTAAATTAGGCCGTATGCCCGCTCAGTTTATTATTGATCGACAGGGGATTATCCGGTTTGCCCATTACAGTTCCTCGATGATGGATATCCCGGAAAACCGGGAAGTGCTTGCGCGGGTGGGAAAGATTAAGGAGAGTAAGGAGTAAAGAGATTCAGGAGATTCGGTAATGCCCGGTTTCAAATTTGCAATAACTGAAATGGCGGATAATTTGAGCGAAATCCGCGTCATTCCGGCAATCCTTAAGCCCCTGGCAAGCTATTCGGTTTGAGGGCTGTGACTCAACAGCAAAAAACCGGTAAGCACGTAACATCAGCTAAAAAGAGCAAGGAATAAAATCTTCAGTTAAGTATACCACCTGTATAACCAGCAAAGTTTAGGAGGAATCTATGCATATTCCCAGTATGCTTCTCAAACAATTATACACCTTCGGCAGCCTGCGTAATGTCGATGGCGGTATCCAGTTTTCTTTAAAAAATCGCCTTACGGATGTGACCGTTACGGGAATCAAGAGTCTTGCTATCGGCGACCACAAGCTTGATCCGAAAGACATCATGTTGCGCCTGAAGACCGGGGAAGAGTTCCAGGCCACAGATTTGGAGAACGGCGCCCCGATTGATTTTCCTTTGCGCAAAGAACTGGATGTTGTTGCCAAAATGCCTCATCTGGAAGTCGGGAAACACCGGCTCGAGTTGGTCTTTGACACCAAGCAATACGGCAAACTTAAACTGAAAGTGGATTGCAGCATTTCCGAGGAAACCAAACACCTGATCAAAATCCCCCGCGATCCGGAAGATAATTACAGCGAAGAGATCATCAAAAAACGGCAGCAGTTTGTCCGGGAATACACCAAAACCAACTTTGAGCACCTCACCCATTATTCCTTTGATCCCCACGTCACCGCCGGAAATGTAGAGAATTTTTCCGGGGTGGCCCAGGTTCCCCTGGGTTTTGCCGGCCCCATCCAGATTAACGGCGAACATGCCAAAGGGGAGTTCATCATTCCGCTGGCAACCGCCGAGGGAACCCTGGTGGCCTCTTACAACCGGGGGATGAAGATATTGAACCTCAGCGGCGGGGTCACCTGCACTGTCTGCGACGACGCCATGCAACGCGCGCCGGTATTTGTCTTCGAAGACGCCCGAAAAGCCCGGACGTTTAGTGAATGGGCCGTGGCAAACTTTGAGGAAATCAAGGTAAAAGCCGAAGCCACTTCCAGCGTGGCAAAACTTACTTATATCGACCATTACATGGCCAGCAAATTTGTCTTTCTGCGCTTTAATTATGAAACCGGCGACGCGGCCGGGCAAAACATGGTCGGCCGGGCCACGTTTGCGGCCTGTAGCTGGATT
>JAJRYW010000526.1 GCA_024275555.1 Calditrichota bacterium
ATCATGCACTTGATCTGCTCTGAAATGATAAACAACCGTGAGCGAATCTGTGCCTGTTATCCGGTCGGGATCATCGAGCGAATCCGGCAAGGCTTCCGGATTAAGCAATTCCCCGGTTCCGGCAACCACATAGCCCCGCGGCGTTTCGATATCCACCCGGTAGTCGCCCCACTCGTGGTAGAATTCGCCGTCAAGATGCTGATCGGCGCGCCATCCTGCGGCGTCGTAAACCGCCGGAACGGGGTACCAGCACCCGGCCACAAAGTGGGTTCCCGCCGCCCCAAAGCGGCTCCCGATGGGCGGAAACCTGGCCGTGAACTCGATGGAAAGCTCCAGGCTGTCGCCGGGCAGGATCGGCAGGGAATCCAGCGGCAGGGTCAGGATGGTGTTGTCGACCCGAAACCCCAGGGAGTCGCCGGATTGGCTGCCAATGCGCAGCACCTCGATCCCCCCGCTGCTGCGGTTTCTCCGGGGACGGAAGTAAGAGTGCGCCTGGTATTTATTCCAGTAAAGATGAAAATAGAGCGTACGCAGCGTATCCGGCGATTGATTGTGATAGACCAGGCGCTGCTGCGCTTCGATACGGTTTTGGTCGGGAAGCAGGGCAGCCCGGATGTGGTAATCGACCTTCTGCTGAAAGTAGGTCTGAGCGCCGGCGCCTCCCGAACCGATAAAGATGATCATGATCAACCAACGGAACAATTCTGCCAATCGAGATACTCCCCACTCCGTATCAATTTATTGCGGTTTCTTTGGCTGCGGTTTCTTCTGCTTGGGGCGATTTTGGGCCTCCAGCGCCCGGGCATGGGTCAGGGCGGATTTGCCGAAGCGCTCCTGCAATTCATCCAGCACTTTTTCCAGTTGCAGCTTGCGCTGATTCTGAACATCCCAGATGCTGGTCTGCATCCCTGCTTCTCCGGCCAGTTGGGAAACGCCCACGCCAATCAGCCGGATCGCTTTGGTTTTCCGGCCAAACTGCTCGTAGAGATGCTTGCTCACGCTAAAAATATCTTCGGTAAGATTGGTATGGTGCGGGAGCGTTTTACTGCGGGTAAAGGTGCTGAAATCGGCAAAGCGCAATTTTAGCTGGATGGTTTTGCCGCGAAAATTATGTTTGCGCAAGCGGGCGGCCACTTTTTCGGAAAGCCATAAGAGTGTGCTGAGCACCTGTTCCGGATCAGTCTGATCCTGTGAGAAGGTGCGCTCGTGGCTGATCGATTTGACATCGTCGCGGTCGTGCACATCGCGCTCATCAATCCCGCGGGCCATGCGGTGCAGATGCGGCCCCATTTTACCTAATTGGGATTCCAGGTAATCGAGAGGATATTCGCGAAGCTGCCGCACGGTTCGGATGCCCAGTTTAGCGAGCGTTACAAAGGTTTTCTTGCCAACTCCCCATAAGCGGGTCGCCGGAAGGGCGTCTAAAAAATCCTGCACTTGTTCCGGGGGCACAATGGTTAAGCCGTCCGGTTTTTGGAAATCGGAGGCGATTTTGGCCACGCTCTTAGAAGGAGCGATACCCACCGAGGCGCGCAACCCGGTTTCCCGGTAAACCCGGGATTTGATCTGCCGCCCCAGTTCTTCGATGGAGGGGAACAAATGCAGAGAGGCGGTTACATCCAGGAAAGCTTCATCGATGCTGATAATCTGAATCTGCGGTGAGAATTGCTCCAGCACAGCAAATATTTGCTGGGCGTATTCCTGGTAGATTTTACCGGAAGGAGGGACAAAGACGCCCTGGGGACATCGCCGGTAGGCCTGGGAGATGGGCATGGCCGAGTGCACCCCGAATTTGCGGGCTTCGTAAGAGGCGGTCGAGACCACTCCCCGGCCCTTTCCGCCTTTGGGGTCTGCCCCGACAATGACCGGTTTGCCGCGCAACCCGGGATTTCGCAGTTGCTCCACCGCGGCAAAAAATGCGTCCATATCAACATGGACAATTACCCTGGGCCATTCATTTCTCATCGTAACGCAAAAAGTATGATCATCAGGCCCAAAAGCAAGCCAATTCCCAGTTCCCTGCCCAGGGAACTGTTCCGTTCTTTATCGAGCACCAGGGAGGTGGCTTCGCCCAGTAAAAAATTCTTGCTCAGAATTTTTACATCACCGCTGATGGTAAAATGATGCCGCTTGCCGTCCGCCAGCGGATAGTCAAACTCGCACTGAAAATCGCCGGCGACATCGTTGGAGCCCTCTTGTTCAAGCAAATTGAAGCTACCGCTGGCGGCCCTGGAATAGGCCCGCTGCTCCACAAACTCGCTGCCGGGAACCACAAAAACAGTGGAATCCCGGCCGCTGAAGCTGATCCGCTCCGGAAGGGTGTCCCCTAAGTTGAAGAAAAAATCGTAGCTTTTGGCGGCGGAGTCATCCAGGGGGGTTAAGATCAGGTGGAGCACCATCTGCTTGCCCCCGCTGAGCTGGGGATAAAAATAGAGGTGCGGCTTCCCCTTTCCCTGCACAATGAGGGTGGTGTCATAATCGATAGAAACATTTTGGTAGAGGTTAACGCTGGAGATATTAAAATTGCGCGCCGGCCCGTCATCAATACGCAGGCGGACTTCGCCGAAGCTGACCTGATCGGACTGGGCCAGGTTAACTCCGCAGAGCAGCAACACCATAAAAAGTGTAGCGGATATTCTTTTCATAGCAACCTCAGGTAAAGTAAACAGATGCATACAGACAATATAAGCATATTTGAAAGCCTAAAACATCCCCCAAACTGGTTAATTTGCCGGGATGAAAACCGGCTTAAGGAGCGCCCTGTTCCAACAGTTTTTTTAACCGGCCGGTAATCTCATCATCCTGTTCATAGGTGTGCTTCAGGTAGGTTGTGTAATACTGCCTGGCTAAAGAGGGATTGCCATCCTGCTCGGCAATCAGCCCCAGGTAGCGATAGGCTCTCCAGTGGGAACTGTCGATCCCGATCACCCGGATAAAATATTCCCGGGCGGCGCCCGGGTCGCCTTCTTCGAATTTCCAAAGCCCGGCTTCCATCAAAATGGGGATGCTGAGGGAATCGCGGGACAAACCATCCTGCAGCTCCTGCCAGGCTGCCCCGGGTTTATTGAACATTTTGAAATAGCGGCTCCGGTACACCACGATCTCGGGATCAAAACCGCCCAATTGCTCCGCGGTATTAAAAGAACTGACAGCCTGATGGTAGTCTTGCAATTGGAAAAGAGTTAATCCCAACACCTTGTGGGCCAGGGGGTCGTCATTTTGAAGGCGCACGTATTTGCGGAGCGCCTCCCGGGCCCGGGGATATCGCCCAATTTTATAGGCGCTCAAGCCCAGCCATTTCCAATAGGCCGGTTGCGGGTTTTGCACGGCTTTGCGATAAGCGCGCAGGTTGTCCATGCTTAAGGCCGGGCGATCCATCCGGTAGTAGGCTTCAGCCAGTTCCAGGTAGAGTTGTGTGGAATCCGGGTAATATCCGACTGCTTTTTTAAAATAGACTGCGGCTTCCCGGTACTCGCCGCTGTGCAGCAACAGGCGGCCCAGCCGGGTCCATACTTCCGGGAAATAGCTTTTATAGTTTAACCCGGTTCGATAGACCAGGACGGCCGAATCCGGTTTTCCCAGTTGTTCGTACAACCACCCTTTAAGCTGATAGCTCTGGGCCAGGGTGGGATTGTAGTAGATGGCGGAATCCAAATCCGCTAAGGCGGCTCGGAATTTCCCGGCCTCGATGTCGCTCAAGGCCTGGTAATAAAAAGGCGGGCCGTCTTTCTGGGGCCTATTTGCCTGCCGGCTTTTTGCCCCGGAGCATCCCAGCAATACCAGCAATAAGAACCCTACTGCGAGTATGAGTTTTTTCATGGCGCTAAGATTCGGTCTTTGTATTGATCCGACAAGAGGAATTTAAATAACTCAAACCCAATTTTTCCGGTGTAGATTCCCATCCCCCCCGCCACAAGCTGGCTCCAGTGTGGAACCGCTTCCAATTGGATAAAGCGCAATCCGAACAACCCCAGCAGCACCAGCGCGGCAAACCGGAAGAGCAGGGGACGCCGGAGGTGCGGGAACCGGCGCTCCCGGGCAATTTGCAGCCACAAAGTAAAAAAGAACAGGTTCGCTGTTATTCCGAAAAGATCGGAGATCATCTTTACCCGGTTTATCTGGCGCAGCCACCAAAAGGGATGCACCGCATAGAGCAGTTTGCTGTTGATCACGATAGGATCGAAGGTAATTTCCAGCGACGCCCAGAGAAGATAGAGGTTGAAAGCAAAATAACCAACCCCCAACCAAAATAAGACACTTAGGTAAACACGGCCTGGTTCGGTTTCGTCTGCACCGGCCGGTTGCCGAGCGGCAAGCCGTCTGGCAATCAGCCAGCCAAGAGCGGCGCCGGCGGCAAACACCAGCACATCCATTAAAGAATGGCGGCTGTCGACCATGACAAATTGCAGGGTTTCCAGACCCAGGCTGGCCGACCAAATCCCCAGGTGCGCCCGCAAATTTCCCCGCTGAAAAATGCGCGGATCGAGATAGCGCCGGATTCCCGCAAAACAGAAGAAAGAGGCGGCAAATGCAAGACAAAAACTGGCCGCTGTTGCCCCCCAAAAAGCGTCATCGACCAGGAAAGGATGGCGGGCAAACATCTCTGCCCGATCAAGAATCTTCGCCACATCCATTTTAAACTCGAACGGGGCCAATTGAAGCGCCGTCATAAAAAGAAAAAACGCCGCAGCAATCAGCATCTCCGGTTTTCCGGCAAACACCCGGGTAAGCCAGTTTTTGGCCTGCTCCCGGAAGCGCCGTCCCCCCACTTGCAGCAGCCACGCTCCCAGCAACGCCCCCAGGGTATTGTTGACAATATCCGAGGTCTGGGAAAAACGGTCGTAAGTAAAATTTTGGATAAACTCAACCGAGAGAGAAACCAGAAAACCGTTCATGGCAATTTTGAACCAGATCGCCGGGGAAAAACGGTCGATCCCCTTCCAGCGCTGCCGCTCCGCTAAAATAATTCCCAGCGGTACAAAGAGCAGCAAATTATTGACAATGTCCGAGCCGGAATAAAAATCCAGCCGCAGGATATAAGGTATCCATTCAATCTGGCCGAAGTTTTTGCGGATTTTCTGCACATCCAGGACAAAGGAAAAAGGGGTTAAGGTGGTATAATAAATAAACAGGAGGTAGATCACGGCTAAAAAGTCGCACCAGCGGGTTCGCAGCCAGTTGTAGTAGGTGTTCATCTCTCTCCTCATTCCGGGCCTCCCTGCCGTAATTTACCCGGCCATATCGCGCGATTCGATCCGGTATAGAGATATTGTCGTCAAAACAAACGCCAGGGCAATCAATACCAGTAGGTTGCCGGCATACCCCGGCTCGCCGGACAGAATTTGCCGGGGCTGATAGTAATAAAAAATACTCAGGATTTCCAAACTCTGCACAGTCGACCAGATTTGGGTGGTGTAATTCCAGAAGAAAAAGAAGAGCGTCAAACCGGCGGCGCGCATGGCCGCCCGGCCGGCCTCTTTGCTCAGCAAGGCAATCAGGAAGGTATAACTGGAGACCACCGCCATCACCAGCCACAGGTTAATTCCGACCTGGATAATTTTCAGAAAAGGCAGGTGATCGGGGGAGGGATAGAGCAGTCTCCCCAGGGCAGTTCCAATCCAGGCTGCCGCAGTGACCAACAACAGCATCAACACTGCGGAGACCCAGAGGGAGAACAAGACTCTCCAGCGCCGCACCGGCAAGGCCAGCAACAATTCTAAACTGCCCTCTTCCAGCTCTCCGGCCAGGTGGCGCGAGGGCAGCATAATTGCCAGGACCGCTAAAAAAGTTAAAACCACCGGGTGATTATACCCCACCAGCGAGGCCCCGGCCAGGGACATTTGGGTGAGAAACTGCTCCCCGAGCACCATCTGCACCCGCTCCGGCAATTGATCGAGAATAAACTTGAGCACCTCTAAAAATTGCATTTCCACCACGACGGTCAGGATGAGCACTTGCAGGCCGCCCACCAGCACGGAAGCCGTGGCCAGAAAGCCGAGATGATCCCGGAACACCCGGATGATGTAGCGGGGATAGACCATACGGCTATCCTCCTTCCCGGTAAAAACTGCGGAAAATATCTTCCAGGTCGGGTTCGGGGAGGATCAAATCCAGCAGGGGGAGGCCGGCCAAATAGTGCAGCAGCGGCTGAATCTCCCCGGTAAATTCATAGACCCAATAAGGCGATTCCCGGCCCGCCAGCCGGAATCCCGGGCGCTGCACCTGTTCCGGCTTAAAACCGGGCGGGAGGGCCAGCAATGCGCGGCGACGAATCTGTTTTTTCAGTTCCCCGATATGCTGCAGCGCGGCCAGCTTTCCCTCCCGGATGATCGCCGCACGCTGACAATTTTTTTCCACTTCCGGGAGATTGTGGGAGGAGAGAAAAAAGGTGGTTCCCTGTTCCCGCATCTCCCGCATGATTTGATAAAAGCGGGCTTGAATGAGCGGATCCAATCCCAGGGTGGGCTCGTCTAAAATCGCCAGGGCCGGGGCGTGTTCCAGGCCCGAGACAATTCCCAGTTTCTGCCGGTTTCCATGGGAAAGGTGTTTGATCTTGCGTTTTTGAAATTCAGCAGAGAACTGGAGCTGTTCCATCAGCCGGGTGCGCCACTTTGCGGGCCGGGACCGGTAGGACGCGATATAATCCAGGTAGCACCGGGCGGTCATCTCTTTGTAGGGTGAAAAATCGCCCGGCAAATAGCCCAGGTTTTCCCGCAGGTGAACATCCTTGGGGCGCAGGGGTTGGTCGAACAGGTAAATTCCTCCTGCGCTGGGGTGGAGCAAGCCCATAATTACCCGGATGGTGGTGGTTTTCCCGGCTCCGTTTGGTCCCAGGAAACCAAAGATTTCCCCGGCATAAACATCCAGGGAAAGGTTCTCAACCCCGCGCGTCTCGCCGTAGAATTTACTCAGGCGTTCAATCTTCAGGATGGGTGTTAAGGCAGGGTCAGGCTGCATAGTTTTCTCTCGTTAAATATCCAAAATATGGTTGAATAAACGCTCCAGCGTTCGTTGGGTTGCATCGGGAATATGCAGCCCCGGGAGGCTGCGCGCCCGCTCGATATCATCAGCCAGTTTCAAGCGGTGTTGCGCGACGCTATGGAACCACCCCTGTTCCTGCAGCCGCCTGGCCAGGTAGACTTGCTCGGTTTGCCCGGGGGTGGGCACAAACAGCGCCGGTTTACCCAATTCGGCGGTTTCCATCAGGGTGGAGTAGCCGGGGCGGGAGACAATCAGGCGGGCCCGGTTCATCAGTTCTGCGGCCGCTTGCCGGGGTAAATGGGAATAAACCTTTAGGGCTTCCCGGTCGCAGAGCGTGCGGGTGGATTCGCTTTTCCCCAAAAGCACCACTTTTTTCCCGGGAATGGTCTCGATCTGCTCCAGCACCAATTTTTCGAATAAAGTGCGTTGGGGTTCCGGTCCGGAGATGCTCACCAGGACATCGATATCCGGTTTGATGTTTTGCTGCGCTACGCTGGAGAGCAGCCCGGCGTAGTGGTAGCGGGAGGCCTGGCGCGGCAAACGGGAAAGCCGGCCGCTTAACCGGCCCCCGTTTTCATCCGGCAAATCGGGAATGATTATCTTACCAAAATGGCGGTGATAGTGGAAATTAAAACGAGCCGGCAACGCCGAAAATCGTTCCAACCCGGGGGGCATGGCAAAATAAACCTGGTGAGTGATAAAGTAACTGGGAATTTCCGGGTGCGACATGCCGTAACAATGGTCGCTGATGATCAACTTGGGCTGGTACAACTGCGCCGCCTTCCGGCAGAGCTTTTGTTCCGCCCGGATACCGGCCAGGAATTGGGGCGTCTGGGCCAGTAAACTCAGCGGCAACAAGGCCCCTTTGGCGTAACGCAAAGCGTAATCCGGGGTGGTTATAAACTCGGCGGCCGGGATTTCGTTCTGTAAAAAATTCAGCGCCCGGCCATTGGCCCCAATCACCAACCGCCAGCCCCGGTTCACAAACTCGCGCATAATCGGCAAGCTGCGGCTGGCGTGGCCCAGCCCCATATTCAGAACAGTATAAAAGACGGTACCGGGATTCATTACCGGCGATCATCTCCCTTCATCCAGGCGGCCATTTGCAGGGCGACCTGGCGTAAAATTTCCGGATAGTTTTTCCCGCTGCGCACCAGCACTTTAAAGGAATGGTCTCCTCCTTCGATCCAGTGCAGCTGCACATACTCTTTGATGGGCGAAAGACTCTCTTGCAGTAAATCCATCCGCGCAAAGGGGTCGCGGGTGCCCTGGATAAAAAACATCGGCAACTTCAGCATGTGCAGGTATTCGTCACGGCAGCGGTCAAATTTGCCGGGAGGATGGAGCGGGTAGCCCAGGAAGATCAGGCCATCCAGCCCTTCTACCCGGGTGGCAACCGTAGCGGCAATCCGGCCGCCCATGCTCTTTCCGCCGATAAACAGACGGCGATATTGGGCGTGCTCCTTCACCCAATCAATGACCGTCTCCCAGGCAGATTCCAGCACATTGGCTCGGTCAGGGAAACTCTTCCCATTTACCTTATAAGGAAAATTAAAACGCACTACCTGAATGTCCTGGCCGGTAAGATGATCGCTGATGGTTGCGATGAAGGCGGAGTTCATGTCGTTCCCGGAGCCGTGGGCAAAAATAAAGAGCGGTTGTTCCGGGTCCCACTGATCCGGATATAAAATCTCCACAGGATGATGGGTGTCTAAAGTCAGTACAGCAAGCGCCATATGGCCTCTCCTCTAAAATCGATTCACCGGAATGTAGTTTTAAAGCATTGCCGATACACAGGCAGAGCAGATTTAAACAGAGCGATTGAAGCTTAAATTGCCTGATTCTTTTTTTGCGCATAACGGTAGGCGGTAACCGCCGAGATAATATGGCATATCCAGCCCAGGGTTCCCCCGGAGCCGATCCAGAGTCCCGGGGTGATAATCAGCCAGAAAATCCCTCTCCAGAAGGTCCCGTTGTAGAACTGGCCGACTCCCGGAATAATCAAACTTAATACGGCTGCTAAACCGGCATGGGAAATATTGGTCATCTTTCATCCTGAGCATTGATTGAGGGCAAAAAGATACAGGAGCGCGGCAAATAAATCAAGACAATGTTGGGATTTTATTGGCCCTGATGAGCCGGGCGCCGGGAAAAAGAAAAGGCCATCCCATTACTGAGATGGCCTTTCAGTAGTTGATGAGAACACTGCTTATTCGGCAGCGTCTTTTTTCTCGTCTTCGCTTGCTTCACCCTTGGTTGGTTCCGCTTCCGGTTCCGCTTTCGTTTCCGCTTCTGCTTCAGGTTCCGCTTCCGGCTCTGCTTGGGACTTCGCTTCCGGTTCCGCTTCCGCTTCGGGTTTCGCTTCCGGCTCTGCTTGGGACTTCGCTTCAGGTTCCGCTTCCGCTTCGGTTTTCACTTCCGGTTCCACAACAGCTTCCTCAGTCGATTCCTTTTCCTTGGGCGCTTCCGCTTCAGGTTTCTCCTCCTCAACAGCCTCTTCCCTGGCTTCCGCAGTATCTGTCGTTTCCGTATCTGCCGAGGTCTCGTCATCTTTGGTTTTCTTCCGGGAAGGTTTTCGTCCTTTACCTTGCTCGGGCAACTCCTCTAATTCCGGGACTTCTTCAACGATCTCTTTCAGGGTCGTAGGGGTCAGGGCGTGCTCAGCGAGATAAGCATCAACAACTTCTTGTTCTTTTCCCTTCAAATACGCATTAACCGACAACACAATGCGCTTATTATCTTTGTCGAACTCGATCACTTTTAAAGGAACTTCATCGCCCACTTTAAAATGATCCGCAGCGCGTTTGATGTTCGGTTTTCCTAACTCACGCAGGGGTACAAAGGCGTCCACCCCTAACGGCAGGGTGACAATCACACCTTTATCGATTAACCGGGCGATTTTTCCTTTCACCTCGGTGCCGACTTTGTATTCGCCTTCGAAGGCGTCCCAGGGATTGGGTTCCACTTGTTTGTGGCCCAGGGCAATCCGGCGTTCATCTTTATTGATATCCAGCACCACCACTTCGATTTCTTCACCTTTACGGATGACTTCGCTTGGATGGCGAATCTTGCGGGTCCAGGACAGATCGGAGATATGAACCAGGCCGTCTACCCCTTCTTCCAGTTCCACAAAAGCGCCGAACGGGGTTAAATTCCGGACAATGCCTTTGTGCTTGCTGCCGACCGGATACTTGGTTTCGATATCTTCCCAGGGGTCCGGAGTCAATTGCTTGAGCCCCAGCGAGATTTTGCGGTCATTCGGTTCAATGTTCAGCAACACCGCCTCGACGATATCGCCTTCTTTCATAATCTGGGAAGGATTCTTAACATGATGAGACCAGCTCATCTCGGAAACATGGATCAATCCTTCGATGCCGTGTTCCAGTTCTACAAAAGCGCCGTAATCGGTGAGGCTGACGACTTTTCCTTTTACCTTGGTCCCCACCGGGAAACGCTCGGCGATGTTTTCCCAGGGATGCGGCTTCAACTGCTTCAGCCCCAGGGAGATGCGGCTTTTCTTTTCATCAAAATCCAGGATCATGACATCGATCTCTTCATCCAGCTTAACCAATTCGCTGGGATGCTTGACGCGGCCCCAGGAGAGATCGGTAATATGGAGCAGACCATCCACCCCGCCCAGGTCGATGAAGACGCCAAAGTCGGTGATGTTTTTGACCACCCCGCGGCGCACCTGGCCTTTTTCCAGGGTGCCCAGAATCTCGGAGCGTTTGCTTTCCAGTTCTTTTTCGATGATGGCCCGGCGGGATACCACAATATTTTTCCGCTGTTCGTTGACCTTGACAATCTTCAGATCCAGGGTCTTATTTACGAATGCGTCAAAATCCCGAATAGGCTTAACATCTACCTGGGATCCCGGCAGGAAGGCGTCCACGCCGCCCAGGTCGACCACAAATCCGCCCTTAATACGGCGAACAATGCGTCCTTCGATGATTTCATCGTTTTCATACTTTTCTACCAGGCGCTGCCAGGCGCGCAGGAAGTAAACCTTTCTGCGGGACACCTGAATATTGCCTTCTTTGTCTTCCGGCGAGTCTAAAAACAGCTCAACCTCATCGCCCACTTTAAATTCTTCAATATCGATAAACTCTTCGCGATCGATGATACCCTCGCTTTTGAAGCCTAAATCGACGATGACGTAGTTGGAACTGATCTCCAGAATAGTGCCCCGGACAATATCTTCCTGCTTAAAGCGCTCAAAGCTCTTGTCATACAAAGCCAGGAGTTCGTCTTCATCGGCGCTGGTTTTCTGATCAATCTTTTCCAGGTCTTCTAACTTAACCACCTGTCCGGGTTGAAAGGGGACATCCGTATCAATACTCGTCGAGGCCGGACTTTCCTCGGGAGTGGGGGTTTCCACCGAAGCGTCCGTTGCCCCGGCTTGATTCTGTTTAACTTCTTCACTCATTAAAAAATTCCTCCTTATTAGAAAGATATTCCCCCTTGGGAATTGACAAGCGCCAAATTTAAGGGGCTTATTACCAATATCAAAATATTTTTTATTTTTTGGGTAAAAGAATTCAGACCCGGGTGAAGAGTAAATAGAGTGGTTTCCGCAGAGGAGTCTACCCAAATTCCCGATGGGAAAAACTCCGGCGAATTTGAGCAACAATGCAGGAGCGTGAGGGGAGAACTCCACAATGGGGGCGACCCGGATGATTTGATTTGTACCTTTCAATATTGGGGTGATTCTCAACTGCTTTCCATTTATTCTTTTTGGGCTAACCTTTCTATTTTCTTGCCTCGAAAGAAGGTAACCATTCACCATTCACCATTCACCATTCACCATTCACCATTCAAAACTCAAAATTTATTTAAATATTGCAACAACCCATTTCACGGACTAATTTCTCTTTTATTTCGGGAAACCTTATATGGTCATAATCCGGGCGGCTCAACAAGTAAGATGAAATTTATCAAACACCTATTTGTCTTTTTCTTTTGCCTGTTTTTCAGCGGCGTCGCCAATGTGGCGCTGGAAACCGGTCTTTTGCCCAACGAGCGCATCCGGGAGAGCAGTTGCTGTTGCAGCGGGGTCATGGAGACTCAATGTTCCTGCACCGGCGACTGCTGCGACGCCTCAACACCGGAGGGCGTTAGTATTTCCAGCCTGGCCTGCGGAGTTTCCACGGCGCCGGCAATCCAAATTTCCGAAGTAAAATTTGTGTTAAGCGGTCTACCTGCCGCGGGCCTGTTTATTCATCTGTATGACTATCCGGAACAAACAAGTTCCGCAATCCTGCCTGATTTTTATAATCGCATCGACAAACCGCCCCGCACACTCCTTGCTGTTTAATTCATCAACCAAAATCCATTTGCGCTAAATTCAGCGCGGTGAGCGCGTATTCTCCTGCCTGGCAGAGGAAAGGAGGCTGCCCTGTTTTGTACCACAGAACCGGGCAAAGGATGCTGTACATCCCCCCTCCCAGTTTGCCCGCTGCTTGCGTACATGGCCAATCCGTGCGACGCGCTCTGCTTGCAGAACGTGTTGCCGTCATGCATTCAATTGATGATCACAAGGAGATTTTTGTCATGAAATACCTCAGACTATTCATAATGCTCGTAACATCCCTGGCATTGTTCTTAAGCTGCGGTAACGACAGCACCGCCCCGGAGGAGCAAACCGATCCGGCCGAAGGTTTGATCCTGCTGGGAGAAAGCACTATTCAGAACACCCGGGTAAGTCTTTACACCGACAAGGCTCTGCAAGTCGGCTATAACCACTTTTACATCAAGCTTACCGATACCGCAACAGACAAGCTGGTGGAAGAGGCGCATATTACCATCAGCACGCTGATGGATATGGGACAGATGCAGCACGCTTCCCCCTATGAGAACCCGCCCGGAGACGAGGCAGAGCACGGTTTATTCCCCTGCGCAGCCAACTTCATCATGGCCGGGACCTGGGAACTGGGGATTCAGGTTCAGAATCACCTCAACAATGACCAGGGTGAAGTGCGTTTCAACCTGGATGTTGCCGCCGGCAGTCTGCTGAAAAGTGTGGTCGGGACGGATTCCCTGACTTACTACATCACCCTGGTGGCGCCGGACACCCCCCAGGTGGGCATGAATGATTTTGAAATCACGGTGCACTATAAAGAAAGCATGATGTCGTTCCCGGCGGTGGAGGACCTGACCGTGGAGATGACCCCCACCATGCCCTCGATGGGGCACGGCTCTCCCAACAATGTCAACCCCGCCCACCAACATGCCGGGCACTACCGTGGCCAGGTCAATTTTACCATGACCGGCGATTGGCGGGTGGACCTGAATTTCAGCCGGGCAGATTCGCTCATGCACACCAGCTTCGACATCAACGTGCCGTAAGAATTCCGGGATATAATCCGGATAGTTAAGGGACGGAGAGCGTTTCCCGAACCCGGGGCGCTCTCCGTTTTTCAGTCGCCGAACCTAAATTCTGTCAGGCCCAGCCATGAGACGACCTGAATTTACAGCAATTCTGATTCTGCAATTTTTTTTAGCTGCCCGGGCGCTATTCGGGCAAACACTCATCCAGGGACAGGTGAAGAACCAGGGCAACAGCCGGCCAATCCCTTTTGCCAACGTGGTAGTACTCGGCCTGCCGCAAGGTGCGGCCTGCGACAGCAGCGGGGTATTCCGGCTCCTGCTGCCGCCGGGAGACTACCGGCTGGAATTTTCCGCGATTGGCTTCAAAACGCTCGCCCTTCCCATCGCGGTGCGCCCGCAGCGCGACCAAACCATCACCGTCTCCCTGGCGCCAACCGTCATCGAATTGAGTGATGAGATTGTGGTCTATGGCGAGAATGAGTTGGATAAAATCGATGATTGGCTGAACTCCACCGACGACATTATTGCCCGGGCGGAAGGCGTTTCCCTGATGCAGCGGGGCAATTACGCCCTGGAGCCCTCCATCCGCGGGATGAGCGCCGGGCGGATTGGCCTGGTGGTGGACGGAATGAAAATCTTCAGCGCCTGCGTCGACCGGATGGACCCGGTAACCGCCTACGTGGAAGTGGAAAATTTAGACAGAATGGAGATCAGCAAAGGGGCTTTTGATATGTCCGTAGCTCCCGGCGCCGGCGGTGCGATTAACATGATCACCCAAAAACCGGATTTTAGCCGGCCGTTGCAGATTCAGTCGGAAGCCGGGTACGAGTCGGTTTCGGCGCTGCGCCGCTTCCGCAGCGAGGTGAATTACGCCCGGAGCGCCTGGGCGGCCCGCGGGACCTTCTCGATTAAAGAATCGGGCGACTTTTACGCCGGCGGTCGAACCCGGATCATCAACTCCGGCTACCATAAAATCAACTACAAGTTCGACTTCAGTCGTAAGTTTGGGCGGAACCAACTCCTGGAATTGTCCTTCATTGGGGACGACGCCCGGGATATCGGCTATCCGTCGCTGCTGATGGACGCCGCCCGGGCAACCTCCCAAATTTACCGGGTGGAACACCATTGGGATTCCCCCTTCCCGGGGATTCAGAGCATGAGCAGCAAAATCTATTTCAACCGGATTGATCACTGGATGGATGACGACAAACGCGATGTCACGGTTCGGGAGGTAATGCCCGATATGCACATGCCCATGTTCGGGAAAACCCGCACCATAGGCGCAATGGAGACCATCAAGCTTGCCCGGAATAAGCACCTCTTCAAATTCATCCTGGAGGCATACCGGTTAACGGCCTTTGCCGATATGCGCATGATCAGCATTTTTCCGGATGTCTCGGAGATGTATTTGCTCAACATCGGCGACGCCCGGCTAAGCAATGTCTCGGCGGTGTTTGATTACCAGCGGTTCCTCTCCAGCAAGCTGCGTTTCCGCAGCAACGTGCGCCTGGATTACTCCCATCGCAACCTGCGCGATGAGGACGGCCGCCGTTTACTGGGAGGATTTTGGGGGGATGAAAATCTCCAGAGAAACTACACCGCCGCAGGCGCCAGCGCCGTGGTTGAATACAGCCTCGGCGCGCATCAAACCGTACAACTTGCATTAGCACAGGGCCAGCGGCTGCCTTCCCACATCGAGAACTACGGTTTTTTTCTCTACAACTATACCGACGGCTATTTTTACACCGGCAACCCGTCCCTGGAACCGGAGCGCAGCCGCCAGGCAGAGATTGTGCTGGAACACGCCGCCAAACCGCTTCATGTCCGCCTGAATCTCTTCTCTAATGACATTCACAACTATATCGCCGGCGTTCCGGCCTCGCAGGAATTCAAGGTGTACACCAACCTTTCCTCCGCCTACCTGACAGGTTTCGAGCTGAAAATCAAAACCGGGCGGGGCAAGCCCTGGCTGTGGAGCGCCTCAGCAGCCTACACCTACGCTCAGAACCGGGAGCTAAACGAACCCCTGCCCCTCATCCCGCCGCTGGGAGGCAACATGGCCATCCAGTATTCCCGGGGGCGATACTGGTTTGCGCTGGATTCCCGCTTGGCCAGCCGGCAAACCAGGGCGGCCCAAAAAACCACACTGGAAGACCCCACCCCGGGGTTTATCGTGTTTAACCTGCGCAGCCGCATTCAACTGCGGGATGTTCTGGATCTTAAGTTTGGAGTGGAGAATATTTTTGACCGGCGCTACCACGAGCATCTGAGTATTAACAACCTGCCCGGCCGGGGAAGGAATGTTTACCTGGGGCTGCATGTTCGCTTCGGAGAGTGAGTACGGGGCAAGGCCGGTTGGGTTTGGAAATTTAGAACCGTCAGTTTATGGTTCGGTCATTCTCCGGATAACGATCATGCCCCGGAAATTGAGCTTAAATTTTTCCGGATACGGATTTTGTTAGTTCAGAATCAATTGGATTATAGACGCGTGAATAAATTCGAGAAGGCCGCCGGTTCTCCGGTAGCCCCTTTCGGGGTCTTAATCGACTCCCGGCCGGCCGGGATTGTCGATTTGTTCTGTCGAAGACAGCTTACTTTCGCGCCTAAGTGTGCAAAAGCACTTAGGCGCTTAGGGCGCCTAAATCGACAACATTTTGTCGATTTAATAAATGATTTTCGATTGGCGATTTCCGATTGACGATTGAATTTCAAATCGTCAATCGCTATTCGTAAATCGTAGATCAACGGCTTCGGAGAAGCCTCTTTTTGCGAGCGCAGTCTCGGAAAAAGCAT
>JAJRYW010000025.1 GCA_024275555.1 Calditrichota bacterium
CTATATTTAATTCGTTTTACAATAAGATTAACCCTTCTAATCGTTTTTACGGCCATTTTATCCGCTACCGGACAACCCCCAAAATCGATTATCGAATTCGGATTTCAGCAGATGTCGGATGGACGTTGTGTTGCCGGTAATGAATTGGCGACTCTTGCCCTGGTAAATTCCGACCCTTTTGAGGATGTGGTTATCATCGAAGCCCAAGCATTAGCGGTCTACCTCAATCTTGGCAATGGTTTCTTTTCTGCAACGCCGAATGTCCGCCTGCAACTGCAGGAAACCACCCGGCAATTAACCGTTCGTCGTTCGGAGGGCATGGAAACACTGGCAACAATCTGTTACGAAAATAACCAGGAGCAGGAATTCAACCTTAGCCAGTTATTCGCCCATCCGGTTAGAGAAACTCACACCATTTATCTTCCCTACAAACTGTCAAGCGATTCTTTGAACTTCGTGCCGGTATGGTCCTGGACCTTCCCTTATAACTGGGGCTACTGGCCGGTCACTGCCGGGGATATTGACAACGACGGCAGGGTGGAGCTCATCAGTAGCATGACCCACCCGGATTCAATCACCGTTGGCTGGCTGATCATCCTGGAAAATGACGGCGATAACCATTACGTAGCGGATGTGACGATTCCCATCGATTTCCATAGCTGGTTTCACCAGATCAAGATTACCGACTGGGACCAGGATGGCAACAAGGAACTCACCTGTGCAGTGGGATTCCGCATTCGCATCTGGGAGTTTTACGGAGACAAGAATTACCAATATTTTGATACTAACATCAGTTTTGGAGGAATGAAAGGTTGCAGTGGGATTGAAGTTTTGGATAGCGACCAGGATGGTCAACTGGAGCTATTTTCAATTTTCACTGACCATGACGCTCCCTCCTGGCGGAGTATGTTTGCCCGCTATGAATTTATTGCCAAAAATCCGCCTTACTTTACCTTCAGTAACGTAGTATTAAAATTAAGCAGTGGTTGGTTTTACAGCTTTGCCGCCGGGGATATGGATAACGACGGGTTGATTGACATCCTTCCCGGTTATGCCCAATTGGGCGGTCCCGGCCCGGTAACCATGTACAATGAAGAATTTGACCCCAACCAGATGCAGTTTATCCCGAGGTATTTTACCTATCCTTATTCGATTGTACAAGGGTTCAATGTAATTGATGATTTGGATGGTGATAGCTTAAATGAAGTGTTTATTACTGGTGTAGGCAATGGATACGGGGGTATTATCTACCTCAAATCCAATGCACCGGATCATTATCAAATTCTAAATGTGGATTCCACTCTTTTAAAAACTGTGGGTAGTGCAGTTAAAACTGCAATTATAGATAATCAAACATATGTTACCAAAGCGGCTGCGATCTTTGATTTTAACCAAAATGACTTTATCTTTTTCATTGAACTTTTTTTAAGAGAAACAAATAATTCCTTCAATAGCGTTTGGGCTGGACCAGAATACGCATTGGGCACCTACATTCACTCCTTTGAAGTATTGGATACTGACAATGATGCCCTGGAGAATGTGATCTATAAACTATTTCAGTATAGCCAAACAGATCTTAGTGATATTGAAAAATCACCCATCAGTTCAATTGACCCCTTGAATGAAGATAAAATTAATAAATTCGCCCTTTACCAGAACTACCCCAACCCCTTCAATCTGGAAACGACAATTTCTTTTTACGCCCCTTCAACCAGTCAGATCAATGTTCACATTTATGATGTTCAGGGGAGATTAATCAAACGGTTTTCTCAACTGCCCACTAAACCGGGGTTGAATAAAATCACCTGGAATGGAACGGATGAACTCGGTAATCCGGTTTCCAGCGGAGTCTATTTTTACCAATTGATCCACGGGCGGTTTTCCCAAAATCGTAAAATGCTCTTAATCCGATAAAAGGAGGTGGTGTTTATGATTGTGTGATGAAATTTACCGGTTAATATTCTCGATTTTTAGAAAATCAAATGAATCAATCCATTAACTCAAAAAGGAGAACACCATGAGATTTCGATTGGTAGTTATGATGTGTGTCTTTCTTGCCGGAACGGGCCATGGGCAGTATATTCTCACCCAGCCTGATGCCTATGGATTTTATACCAACTACTCTGCCGAACCGCTGGCTTTTGAAGACATCAACAACAACGGCAGCTTGGATATGACCCTGGGCGGTAATTTTACCGACTTCGGGCCGTTTCCCAATGTTTCGGTGAATTTCAACCGCGGCGGCGGAAGTTTCGGAAACTGGCAGACCGTATCAAGCGGCTCCGGACTTGGCCTGGTGAAGGAAATGGAATACGGATTCTTGCGGGTAACCACGGAACGTGACTTAGTGGTGACCTTTAACGACCGAACTGAAGTGCTCTGGAATGTGAACAATACTCTGAGTGTACAGCAAACCAACTTGCCCGCAGGAACTTTTTTATCACTGGGTAGGGTTAATAATGATATTAACGATGATCTTGCGTTAGTCACCGGAACCCAGGTTAAGGTTTTTTTGAATACCGGTAGTGGTACATTTAACACCACCTCCATCCAAACCATCTCCGAGCAGCCCGATTTTATGCGAGTGGTAGACTTGGATAACACCGAATCGTTTTTTGATCTGATAACCTGGGTCAGCTCGACGGTGAAAATACGCAAGAATACCGGCGGCACGTTTGGCAATCCCACCAACATCAGCGTGGGCAGCAATGTCATTACACTGGAAGTCGGTGATGTCAATTATGATGACTACCCGGACCTGTTAGTGGTCAACAGCAACGGCACCCTCAAGATTCACCTTAATGACGGCAGGGCAACATCCACACCACCGCCGACCAGACCATCAGCAGCAATGAGTTCAACTTCTATATTGCAGACATCGCCCTGGGCGACATGAATAACGACGGCTGGAACGACCTGATGATCGCTTATTACGAAGGCAAGCAGACCTTATGGATCAACACCAAATCCACGCCTCTGTTCCAGAGCAGCCCGCAGCAAACCATTGCCGCTTTTCTCCCCTTTACCTCGGTTCATCGCCTGGCACTGGCCGATGTAGAGAATACCGGCGGGCTGAGCGCAGCGATTAGCACCACATTTACAAGCATTCAGGGTGAAACCTACGGAACTGTGTATCTGTTCAAGCATGACGGCAACCCGGCTCCGGCACCTCCCCGTAATTTGGCCGTCAGCGGCCAGGCCGGGCAGCACCCTTTTCTGCAGTGGGGTGCCAATAGCGAAAGAGACCTCTCGCAATACCAAATCTATAAAAGTTACACCAATAACAATTTTACGTTGTTGGCAACGGTTCCATCCACGCAGACTTATTATGAAGACGTCAGCGAGACGATTGTTGGCGGTTTACCCCGGTGGAATGAGAGAACCGCTTATTACAAAGTCACTGCGTTGGATAATCAACCCCAGGAATCGGATTACTCCAACACAGTTGATATTCGTGTAAAATTCGGCGGTTTTGAAAAGTCTGCTTCACCGCATCCAGGCAATACCATACCGGAAAAATTTGCGTTGTTGCAGAATTACCCTAATCCGTTTAACCCGGTCACCACGATTGAATTCTGGCTTCCGGAAGAAAATCATGTAAAACTGGTGGTTTACTCTTTAAGCGGGCAAAAAGTGGCTGAACTGGTTAATGATGTTTTCGAGGCCGGCGCTTATCACGTGCAATGGAACGGTCGGGATTTTCAGGGTAACCTGCTGAGTTCAGGAATTTATATCTACCAGATGACTTCCGGGGAACACCGGTTAGTGAAGAAGATGATGCTGATAAAATAAACTGCCTGCTTTCTTTTAAGTTCTTTCTGGCTGGGAAACCTTGAGAACTTCATCCGGCAGGCAGTTTAATCTGCGAGCTCCGCTGTCCGATAGAAGGCAGTGAAGCTCGCAATTTATATAAATTCTGGATATCTCTTTTTGATCTATACTTCCTGTAAGCAGGAAAATATTTTAATTCAATGTTGTGTTTTTCTCATTGTGATTTGTATTTACCAATAAATATTGAAAAAAGCAAAAACAAAACGATCAGACAGTTTATTGGTGAATTTTCGCACAGGGCGGTATAACCAGCGCATCCAGGCGAACCGAGGGCGTTTCGCATTGTTTTTTATAGGTTTAGTTGTCGGTTAAAGTTGAGAGTTTTTATCAAAGTTTAGTGGACGATGCCCTCGGTCGCCTGATGCGCAATCCGTTAGCCGGATGAAAAACGTGCGTTTCGGGAAAGGAATTCGATGATGATTACCGACACTCTAGTTGTCGTTGGGCCAGGCGGGATCGGAAAGAGCCCGCTTGACAAAGCCCTGAAGGACGATGTCGTCCGAATCGACCCTTACCGCCTCCGGAATGCGGGTCCCCGTAACTCAAAGGATGTATTCTACGCGCATCCACGGTTACGAGATGATCTCTACCTCACTTACCAGCGGCTTGGAGTCAGCCTCACCTGTTTATCTGAACACGTCCACTGGTTCTCGGAGGCCAGCACACTTTTTCTGAAGGTTAGGGACGAGTGGCAGCTATTACTACTCGAAGCTCTTCCCCCAGGAATTGCAAAGGCCGAGGTTTACGCCCCGGCTATACCGGTGATGCTTGAGAACCCTCAAATCCGACGGTTCTTCGGCCGAGTCTGGATGGTCGTCCTAAACCCAGTAAATGCACTTGATACATTAAGAGACCTTGGCCCTCTGAAGGAACAAACGCGGTGCAATTGTCGAAAGCGAGGTGACACGGAGGCTTCCATAGAGAGGCGGGTGGCCTCCATAGACGAGGAGGTGGAGGCCTGGCGACACATGATCTCGCTCGGGGCTGTAGAGTACACCAGCTGGAAGGTTGCCGAGTACGTGTATCGCGAGAAGGGGGAGGCACAGACCCTTGTCGCCGCTCGCAGGGCGATCCTCGACCGCTGTCCGCGTCTTGAACTGTTCTTCAAGACCGAGGAGGAGATACTATGATCAAGGAACGTTTACTTCCCTTCTTGGGCAACATGGAAGGACCGGAATCGTTTGCGGAATTCCGAGCATTGCTTTCCGCGGAGGTGCTTCGATTCCCCGACGAAGTGGCACTTCCCACAGATCCAAGCAGTGCCTACGGACAGGGCTGGAACACCCGGTTCCGGCTTCCTCGATCGCCAGTAGGCATTGAAGATGCTAAGAGCCTGATAATCCTCGAGGACACGAAGCCGAATGCGATTGGCCTCTGCGAAGAGCGGAAGTTCCTGTTTATCCAGCCACTTCCCCCCCCGATGTTCCCTGTGGACTTTTACTTGGCATGGGGGACATGCTGGATGAGCTTTACTACCGAGCCCCCAAGGATGAACGCAGGAATTGTCAAGAAGGGCGAGTGGTTTGTCGGCCAGGAAGGTTCAGAATTCACGGATGGCATTCAGATGTTGACTACCATTCAGAAGTGCGAATCAATGATAGGTCCCGGCGTTACAACCGCCATTGAGCAACTTGCATACCTCGTAAATAGCGGCACCGGCTA
>JAJRYW010000527.1 GCA_024275555.1 Calditrichota bacterium
AAATCGCTGATCAGTTTTGCCCGGTCTTTGCTTGTTTCGTAAACCAATACTTTCATGTGAAAATCCTCCTGTTAATAAAAAATCCTTTTGTTGTATTCTGTTTCCGATTCAATTCGATAGAAAATTCGGTCTGCAACTTCCCTGTGGCGATACATTAATAGAGACAACATACGTGCCAGGAATATTTGCGCCAAGCCACTGCAAATAAACAACTTAGCGTTAATTTGTCGTAATTGAGTGTTTTTGTTGAGTTTACGCCCGGCCGGGCGAGGTGGATTGTATTTAATGCAATTATTGCTGCGGAAATCAATTGTAGAAAATGCAATCGGCAAAAAAACAGAGACTACTCTAATCGCTTAATCAGCGTACGATAATTGATATTCAATAACTTACAGGCCTCTTTCTTATTGCCCTTTTTTAAATCCAGGACCATCTTTACGTAGAGTTTGGTTACTTCATCCAGGGTAAGTTCATTTGCCAGGGCTTTGGTTAAGAAGGTGTTATTTTCCTCCAGGATATCCGGGGGCAGATTTTCAATATCAATGTGATCCCGGTTGGTTAAAATGAGGCGCTTGACAGTGTTTTCCAACTCGCGTGCGTTGCCCTCCCAACGCAGATGGGAGAGAAAAGCGATTACCCGGTTGGTGAATTTGGGTTTGGCAAAACCGTTTTCCCGGCAGAACTTTTCGGTAAAATAGTCAATCATGGCCGGGATGTCATCGGGGCGTTCCCGCAGCGGCGGTATGTGGATCGGCATAACATTGAGACGATAATACAAATCCTCCCGGAATTTATTGGCCTTGACCATCTCCCACAAATTCTGGTTAGTAGCCGAGATCAGCCGGAAAGAAACCGAAATTTCTTTCTCGCCGCCCAGGCGGTAAAAGCGCTTGGTTTCCAGGATGCGCAACAGCTTCACCTGAAGGTCCAGGGGCATCTCCCCTATTTCATCCAGGAATAGGGCGCCGTGGTTTGCCAGTTCAAACTTGCCTTTGTTGGTGCGATTGGCGCCGGTAAAGGCGCCGGCCTCGTATCCGAACAACTCGCTTTCCAGCAGGCTGGGAGGGAGCGCCCCGCAATTGATGGCAATGAAGGTGGAATTCATCCGGCTGCTCTGGTTAAAGAGGTGCTGGGCAATGACCTCTTTACCGACCCCGGATTCCCCGGTAATCAGGATCGGCTCTGTGCTGTCTTTTAACTTTTCGATAATCCCCAGGATTTGCTGCATCTGCCGCGACACCGCCACAATGTCATCAAACCGAATATTTTGCTTGAGTTTGGAGCGCAGTTCTTTGTTTTCCCGCTCCAGCCGCTGCATCTTCAAGGCCTGTTTTACCAGGTGGGGCAATTCCTCCTGGATGTTGTCGTCGCTTTTGGAAAAATAGGAGTAGGCCCCCTTGCTCTGCGCCTCCAGGGCAAAATGGTGTTCCTGGTAGGAGGTCACCACGATGATCTGGTAGTCCTGCCCCCGTTTAATCAAAGCATCCAAAAGCGAGAGGCCGTCCTGGGTCTGCGGCAAACCCAAATCCAGGATAATCAAATCCGGCTCGAAGGTGGGCACAATCTTCAGCGCCTCCTCTTTGCTGATCGCCACGCGAATATCATACTCATCCCCAATCCACTGTTTAAAGCTTTCGCTCCAAAGCTCATGGTCTTCCACAATCAGCACTTTGTTGTTTGGGAAACTCATCGCCTCTACCTCATGTTTCGGGGTTTCTCTCGACATTCCGGCCAATCCGGGATGGTCGAATTGTTCTGTCGAAAACACCCGGCAAGCCGGGGCCGAAGCGCGCCAAAGCGCTTAGGTTGCCTGGTAAGGCAAGCGGATACTAAAAATCGTTCCTTTGTCTTTGCGGCTGGATACATCGATAAACCCGGCGTGCCGGGAAATGATCTGCTTAACGATGGCCAGCCCCAGCCCGTTGCCGCCCTCATGTTTGTGGGTGGTGAAAAACGGATCAAAAATACGTTCCAGGTGTTCTTCCGGGATTCCGTTTCCTTCATCCAAAATCTCGATGTAAATCCAGGTGTTTTGATGAAGCTGCGACAGCGGGCGCAGCGGGCGAGTGCTGATTTTGATCCGCTTATGATCCCGGGAGCGCATGGCCCGCAGGCTGTTCTCCAGCAAATTGGTAAAAACCCGCAGCATCTGATGTACGTCTACCGGAATCTCCGGCAATTGGGTCGAATAATGTTTTTCGATGCTTACGCTCGGGTCGACCTGCACCAGGTCGAGCGACATGTCGATCAGCTTGTTGATGTCAACCGAGGTCAGC
>JAJRYW010000528.1 GCA_024275555.1 Calditrichota bacterium
AAATAGAGGTTGATCAGATGGCGTTGGACTTAAGAAATATCATCAAAACCTATGTGATGGGTGCGGAAGAAGTGCGGGCCCTGCGAGGGGTGTCGCTCCAGGTAAAAGAAAATGAGTATATTGCCATCATGGGACCCTCCGGTTCCGGGAAATCTACATTGATGAACATGATCGGTTGCCTGGACACGCCTACTTCCGGGGAATATTTCCTGGAAGGGGTGGATGTAAGCAAGATGGACGATGACCGGTTGGCCGAAATCCGCAATGGTAAAATCGGGTTTGTCTTTCAGACCTTCAACCTGATTCCCCGCTCCGATGTGTATCACAACGTGGAATTGCCTTTAATATATGCGGGATTTTCTGCTTCGAAACGGCGTGAATTAACCCTGGAGGCTATTGAGCGGGTCGGCTTAACCGACCGCATCAGCCATAAACCCACCGAGCTTTCCGGGGGACAGCGGCAGCGGGCAGCGATCGCCCGGGCCCTGGTGAACAACCCCGCCATCATCCTGGCCGATGAGCCCACCGGCAACCTGGATAGCGAGACGGGCGAAGAGATCATGGAAGTATTTGACCGGCTGCATGATTCCGGCAACACCATCATTCTGGTCACCCACGAGCATGACATTGCCCGGCACGCTCATCGCATTGTGCGCTTAAAAGACGGCCTGGTGGAAAGCGATACCCGGGTAAACGAGGCGGCCCGCGCGGCTGTGCTGGTGCAATAACAAAAGTCCTTTGAAACGAGTGTGCTATGAAAAACATCTACGAAACCTATGAATCTTTTAAGATTGCCCTGGCCGCCATCCGGGCCAACAAAGCCCGGGGGATATTGACCACGCTGGGCATCATCATCGGAATTGTGGCCGTGGTAACCACCATGACCGCCGCGAACGGCCTGGGAAACAATTTTCGGGAAAGCATCTCGGCAATCGGCTCCGACGTGCTCTATGTCTCGAAAATGCCCTGGATTATTCACGGCAACTTTTTTGAATTCCGCAACCGCAAGAATCTTACCCTGAAAGACGCCCGCGACCTGGAACAGCAACTGGAGAATGCCGTGGCAGTCAATCCGGCGACCAGCGCCCGCAAGAACATTAAATACCGTTCCAAAGTTCTGGAGGCAATTCCGATCATCGGCGCCACCGAGAAACAGATGTTTGTTTCCAACTCTGTGCCGGAGCTGGGCCGTTTTATCAGCCAGAATGATGTGCAGAGCAAAAAATTTGTCTGCGTGATCGGCAAGGAAATTGAAGAACAACTGTTTGAAAACAGCAACGCCCTGAACAAAAAGATGAAGATCGGGCGATATACTTTTCGGGTTGTGGGGGTGATGGAGAAACAGGGCAGCGCGGGTTTTTTCGGCGGCCCCAATTTTGACCGGCAAATCTTTACGCCGATCACCTCCTTTACCAAGGCATTCGGCGGGACAAATCGCAATTTCAGCATCGCCGTAAAAGCGCCGGCAACCGAGTCGCTTGCCGAATTCGAATACGCGGTGATCGGTGAAATGCGTAAAATCCGTAAGCTCAAACCAACCGAAAAAGACAATTTCTCCATCAACCAGATGGACACGCTGGTCAGCGCCTACAATAACGTCATGGGCGTCATCGTAATGATCGGGCTGATGATCACCGGGGTCTCCCTGTTTGTAGGCGGGATCGGGGTGATGAACATTATGTTCGTCTCGGTCACCGAGCGCACCCGGGAGATCGGCATCCGTAAAGCAATCGGCGCCAAAAAACGCACCATCCTCTCCCAATTTTTGTGGGAATCCTCGGCGATTTGTTTAATCGGCGGGAGCATCGGGGTGCTGCTCTCGTTCTTCATTACCGCGCTGATTAATCAATTTGTGCTGCCGGCCAGCCTGTCGCTGCCTATTGTGCTGGTAGCGCTGTTTGTCTCGGTCAGCGTCGGGGTGATCTCGGGCATCATTCCGGCGATTAAGGCGGCCCGGCTAAACCCCATCGAAGCGTTGAGGTATGAATAAATGGGTACAGGCCGCTTTATTTGACCGGATAACAGGATTGACAGGATTGATATGAAGAAAGACGCTGTTCCACCAAGAAGACTCCCGCAAAGCGGTTCCCTTGGGAAACGACACGAAGCGGTTCCAAAAGATATCGGTTTGCAAAACCTTGGAGCCTTAGAGGCTGAAGAATTACATGAAAATTAAAAACGAAACAGCAGGAATCGAACATGCACTTTTTTGACATACTCAAGATGGCCTTGACTTCCTTACGCAGCAACAAATTGCGTTCGCTGCTAACCCTGGTGGGAATTGTCGCCGGTGTTGCCTCGATCATCGCGGTGATGACCGGTATTTCGGTGGTGCAAAACACCATCGAGAGGGAGTTGAGTGTGCTGGGCGCCGCCACCTTCCAGGTTCAGAAATGGGCGGTCGGCGGGGCGATCAGCGAAGAGGAACGGCGCAAAATCCAAAAACGGCCTCCCACCACAGTGGCCAATGCCAACGCTATCCGGGAAAAGGTTACCCGGGTAGACCTGGTTGGCGCAGAATTATGGGATTTCGGCCATCAGGCCAAATTTCGCAAAACCTCGACCAACAAGAACCTGACCATCTGCGGGGGAACCCCGGAATATCCGCCCAACAACACGCATTATATATATATGGGCCGCAACATCAGCCACGAGGATATTAAAGTGGGACGGCGGGTGGCGGTGATCGGCTACCAAATTGCCCAGGATTTATTTCCTTTTACCGACCCGGTTAACAGAACCATCAAAATTGACGGGCGGAAATTCCGGGTAATCGGGGTGTTCGAGGAAAAAAAATCGGCCCTGGGCGGCAACTACGACAACTACATCCTCATGCCGATCAGCACCTTTCAGCGGGTCTACGGCGTAAAGCAGCCCAACGGCCGGGAGCGTTCGGTAAATATCACCGTGCGGGCCATTTCCCAGGATATGCTGGCCGACGCCATCGAAGAAACCCGGGCGGTAATGCGCCAGGAACGCGGCCTGAAGCCCAACCAGGAAGACGACTTCACCATCTTTACCAATGACAGCCAGATTAAGTCCTTTAACCAGGCCACCGCCGGGGTAAAAGCCGGCGCTTTTGTCATCGGAATTATCGCCCTCGTCGTGGCCGGAATCGGGATTATGAACATTATGCTCGTTTCGGTTACCGAGCGCACCAAGGAGATTGGTATTCGCAAGTCTTTAGGGGCCCGGCGCAAAAACATCCTGGCCCAGTTTCTGCTGGAAGCGATCATTCTCAGCAATATCGGGGGAATTTTAGGCGTATTGGTGGGCTTCGGATTAGGCAACGCGGTTACCATCTTCACCGGCTTTCCGGTCACTGTTCCGCTGGAGTGGGCCGTGGGGGGATTGGTATTCTGCACCACAATCGGTTTAATCTTCGGGATGTGGCCGGCAATACTGGCTTCCCGCCTCGATCCCATCGAAGCGTTGCGGTTTGAATAGGGGTTTAGGCTGTAGGGGTTTAGACTTTCAGGTAGATTATTCACCTACCAGCCTAAACACCTACAGCCTATCAGCCCATCAGCCTCCCCCCCGGCCCCACTCAGGAAAAAAAATCCTTTTTTTGTGATCATCCCATTGTTTTTTTTGAAATAAATTTCCATATTCTGTCACGGAACGAATAAGGCGAATGAGGCGTGTACGCGATGGAAACTGTATGGAGGTTGAACCGTGGAGTGGGACAAATTGCTTAGGAAGTATACCAACGAGCAATCCCGCTTTTTAGTTGTTGACGGAACGCTGGTACATTACCGGGATGAAGGACGAGGCTACCCCCTGCTACTGTTGCACGGGGCGTTCTCCTCGCTGCATACTTTTGACGGATGGGTTGACGAACTATCCAGTAAATTCCGGGTGCTGCGCTTAGACTTGCCCGGCTTCGGCTTAACCGGCCCCAACATAGAAAACGATTACACCATGCCCACCCACAAGCGCTTTGTGCGCACCTTTTTAGAGCGAATGGAAGTTGAGGAGTGCTTTGTGGCCGGCAGCTCCCTGGGAGGCTGGGTGGCCTGGGAACTGGCCCTCAAATACCCGGAACAGTTCAAGAAGCTGATCCTGATCGGCGCGGCCGGATTTTTGGATGAAAATAGTATTCCCCTGCCCTTTAAGATGGCCCGAACACCGTTTTTAAACCAGGTAGTAAAATACGTCATCCGTAAAAATATTTTTGAACAGTTTCTCTACCAGGTCTATTATGACGAGGAAAAAGTCACCCGGGAATTAGTGGACCGCTATTACGATCTCTTCAGCCGGGAAGGGAATCCGGAAGCCTTTCTGAAACTGGTCAATGCACGGGTGCGGGACAACACTATGCATCTGAAGGAGATCAAGGCGCCCACGCTGATTATGTGGGGCGCACACGACAAATGGCTGCCGGTTGAAAATGCGACCCGCTTCCACCAGGTGATTCCCAATTCCGAACTGATCATCTATGAAGACCTGGGCCACATTCCCATGGAAGAGTGCCCCTTCGAGACCGCCCGCGATGCCCGCAAGTTTTTACTGAATCATAAGCACCCGGCGGGGTGAGAATGTGAACGTATACATGCAACAGTTTTTGAGGATAATCCCTTTGCAGGAGCAATCGGATTAACCAGGTCATCCCTGATTGTAGAAAGGTATACCAAATTACTCTTTTGAACGAATTTCAGAAACCGTTGAAACGGTTTAGCTGTTGCTGTAAGCTCTTATTAACACCGGGTTTAAACCCGGTGTTAATAAGAAAAAGATAGCCAGGAAGCCGTTTCAACGGCTTCCTGTTGGGTAATATGTATGGTTCTCGATCTTCGGTATCATATACTACCTACCAGGAGTAGCAAACTTATGGATTTAATTTTACTTAGCGGACCCTGGGCTTGGCCAATATTGGCTGTATTTATTTTTGCATTCCCTCTCACAATCTTTTCTTTATTTTTAAAGAAGAGGAAATATCTGATTTTTTTATTCTTATTCATATCGATTTTACCGTTATTAAGTAAATGGTATTGAATAAACGACACTTTTTCAGGCACTACCGGCTTCGACAAGCTCAGCCTCCTGGCTGGGACTGCTGGCTGAGCTTGTCGAAGCCAGCAAGTACGAATTGTCGTTTATTTAAG
>JAJRYW010000529.1 GCA_024275555.1 Calditrichota bacterium
CATGAGTTTCGTACGCCGCTGACGCTCATCCTGGGGCAGATAGACCGCACGCTCAGCTCCACCCAGCAGGCCGAAGACCGGCGGCGCCTGGAAGTAGCGCTGCGGAATGCCCGGCGGCTGCTGCGGCTGATCAACCAGTTGCTGGACCTCTCCAAATTAGAAGCCGGAAGCATGTCGCTGCGGGCCGGGCCCGCTAATTTGGTTCCCTTCCTGGCCAATATCACGGCCTCATTCGAGTCATTAGCAGAGCAGAAACAAATCACCCTCTTATTTAATAGCGCCGAACCCGCCATTCCGGTCAACTTTGACCCGGACAACCTGGAAAAAGTGTTTTATAACCTGCTCTCCAATGCTTTTAAGTTTACCCCGGACGGCGGAGGTGTGCTGGTTGATGTAAAGATCGCCCCTCCCGTCCTTTTGAAGGGGACCGGGGAGGTGGAAATCCGCATCTCCGACACCGGCAGCGGTATCGAGCCGGATCACCTGCCGCACATCTTCGACCGTTTTTACCAGGCGGACGACTCCCACACCCGCCAGTACGAAGGCAGCGGCATCGGCCTGGCCCTGGCTAAAGAACTGATCGAATTGCACGGCGGAGAAATCCTGGTGGAGAGCGAAATGGAAAAAGGCAGTGTTTTCACCGTGCGGCTGCCGCTGGAAAAGGAGCATTTGCCGACCGGGGAAATTGAGCGGCGCAAAATGGGGAATGCACATCCGGAATACGCGGCTTCTACAACTTCTTTGCTTTCCGCAGTTCCCAATTCCGCACCGGAAGGAACAGGCGAAGGGGATTCCTCCACTTCCCGATCCGCCCCCCCCAATCCGAAATCCGAAATTGTGCTGCTCGTAGAAGACAATCCCGATGTGCGCGCCTACACCCGGGAACAGTTGCAGAGCAAATACCGGATTCTGGAGGCAAGCCGCGGGCAGGAAGGGCTGGAGATCGCCCGGGAAAGTATTCCGGATTTGATCATCACCGATGTGATGATGCCCGGCATGGACGGCAACCAGCTTGCGTGCCAACTAAAAAATGATCAGCGAACCAGCCATATTCCCATCATCATGGTCACCGCCCGGGCGGATTTGGATGATAAAATTGAAGGGCTGCAAACCGGCGCGGACGCTTACCTGACCAAACCATTCAGCGCAAAAGAACTGCGGGTGCGGGTAGAAAACCTGATTGCCTTGCGCCGGGAACTGCGGGAAAAGTACCGCACCGCCACGGTGATTCATCCAGGCGAAATCGAATCCACCTCGCTTGACCAGGCTTTTTTACAGAAAGTTGTAACTGCCATCGAAGCCAATATGGAAGATGCGCAGTTCAATGTTTCCCGGCTTGCCGGCGCCGCCGGGATGAGCGTCTCCCAGCTGAATCGCAAACTCACTGCACTGATCGGCCAATCGGCCGGTAAACTGTTGCGTTCCCTGCGCTTGCAGCGCGCCGCAGATTTGCTGAAACAGAACGCCGGCACCGTGGCGGAAATCTGCTACGAAGTCGGTTTCAGCGACCAGGCCAATTTTACCCGGGCGTTCAAAAAGCAATTCGGAACCGCGCCGGGAGTATTCCGGCAAAAGAAATAACATTTGGTGCGCCGTGCATCCATGATGGTTTTCAAGCCTTATATATTTTCCAGTACGGTTTGTGCACTTTCTATACAAGCGCCGTTAAGGTAAGCGCTTGATTTTCCCCCGATGAACCCCTGCCGTTTTCTTTTACAAATGCTTGCCCTCCTGTTTTCTCCATTTATTCAGCTTATTCTGCCAGCCATAAATAAATCAATGGTACAGTGATTGCCAATTAAGTTTGTGAAGAGGCGTCAGTAGAGAGAGCTGTTGCTGCTCATTACAATTCTCATACGGCTGACATCCCCACGGCTTTTAAGTCAAAATGGATTTTCAATAAACAGGGTGGATTTAATTTAAATACGCCACGGGAAGTAAAGGTTCGTCTGATCATCAGGAGATTTGAAATGAAAAACGCACCGTTCCAGCCGGCTCTATTTGTTCTTTTCATTTTGGGCATATTCGCAAAAATTCTTGCACAATCGCCGCATCCGCTCGATACACTCTCGGCGGGGCATTGGTACGAAGTACCGAACTCCCATCTTGAGGATGCAGCGCCGGACCCTTTACCGCCCGGCAATATCAGGAATGTCATCCGCGCCTGGAGCGGTGCGGCCTATGACACCCAGCGGGATCGCCTGCTGGTCTGGGGCGGCGGGCACGGCGATTACGGGGGAAATGAGCTATACGCCTTTGATGTAAATACGATGACCTGGTCGATCATATGGGGGCCGACCCCGGGGAATCTGATTCCTCCCCCCGGCAGCCCTTGCAACGAAACCTACCCGGATGGCAACCCGGCAGCCCGGCATACTTATGATGGGCTGGAATACCTTCCGGCCCCGGTGGATGCTTTTATCTCAGCGGGGGGATCTTTATGGTGCGGCAGCGGCAGCGGATCCCACGCGACCTGGATGTTTGACCCGACCGCCGGAACATGGGTAAGAAGGGCGGATTTTTTTTCCAGCATATCGGTTGTTGTGCGTTCCGCTTATGATCCGGTCACCGGTCATTTCTTTCATGCTGGTTCACACTCTCTTGCGGAGTTCGATCCGATCAATAATACCTGGACAGTACGATACTATCACAGCGGCGGATGGTGGGCCAGCGGTCCTGCCAATGCAGTAATCGATCCCCAACGCCGGAAATGGGTCATGGTTGGGAACGGTCGCTTTATGCTTTTCGACCTTGAGACCGGCGACTACAGCGAGCCGCCGCTCTCCGGGGACACGGCGTTTCTTAATGAGAGACCCGGGATCGTCTACGATCCGGTAATCGAGTCGATTGTCGCCTGGGAATCGGGCCCGGATGTATACATTTTGGACCTGGATAGCATGACATGGACGAGACGCCCCCCGGCGCCCGCCAACACCGTTTCTCCCGGCCTTCCCGAGCCCAGAGGTACTTACGGACGATTCCGCTATATTCCTTCTCGAAACGCCTTCATCCTGGTGAACGCTACCGATCAAAATGTGTTTTTCTACAAGCTCACCCCCGGCCTCACGTCCATATCCACACATCCGGAGGCGCAAATAGGGACGTTTGAATTGTTCCAAAACTACCCCAACCCGTTTAACCCATCGACAACCATCGAATTTTCCTTGCCGCAAACGGCCTCCATCCGGCTGGAAATTTTCAACACCCTGGGAGAAAAAGTCGATCTCCTGATCGACGCTGCATCTGCCGCCGGTCATCACCGGGTCGTATGGAATGCCGGCAACTTTGCCAGCGGGGTCTATTTTTATCGGCTGACCGTGGACAATACCGCTGCAACCCGGGGCGTAGCCCCCCTGTGGGGCAAGATGCTTTTGCTGCGATAGCAGCGGGAAATTCAACTGAAGGAAGAAAATCATGAAGAGTTTACCATATCTCTGTCTGCTGCTTTTTCTGGGCAGCGCCATTGTGCAGGCGCAACATCTCTTCAGCCATTGGGCGGAAGGAACCCGGGCTGACGATGACGGCGCGACGCGAGACTATTACAATCGGGCCGGATTATTGGCCTGGGGAAATTTTATGGGGGACTGGAGAGACGCCAACGACGCTCCCCAGGGAGAGGCCGCCTACGCCCTCACCACCCTTATCGACGACGATACACCGGAATACATCCAATGGGATGCAACTTCCCTGGTTCAGGAATGGATAGATGAAACCTACCCGAACAAAGGGATGTTTCTACGAGGCGTTTCGGGCGGGGGGGCTTTTCATTTTTACAGTCGAGAACATCCTGACCCGGCCCGGCGTCCCTACCTGATTGTGGTTACCGCCAACAGGGCTGACACGCTTTCCCCTGCCCGTGATGTTTACTTAGACCCTACAACCTACCAGTGTTTCGGAGATATGGATAAACTCACCATTTCATCCGATAAAAACACCTTGCTGTGGTTTGATTTATCCGGCATTCCCGCTGGAACCCCCATTCTCAGCGCAACCTTGATGATGTTTGTTTATGCAGAATACGGCTCAGGCAGCATGGACGCCGGTGTGTTCCGCTGTTCCCAGTCTCATGAATCGCCCCCTGCTCCGCCTATTCTGGGGTTAGCGGCTCAGTATCCGAATGACCAGGGGATTGGCGGCGACCCGGCCGTGCATCTTTTCAGCGATTTTGAATCCACGAACTGGGGAAATGATTGGACTTATGGAACAGACGCCGTAACGCTGGAACTCATAGCATCCGATCCGGTGCGCCTCTTTGCTCCCTGGCAGGGAGAGGCGCTGCGGGTAAAAATCCCCCGGGGAGGAAACACGGGAATGAATGTGGGATTTAACTTTGCCCCGGAAATCGGCTATGAACCGGAGTCAATCTACTTGCGGTATTATCTGCGCATCTCCGATGATTGGAACACGTCAGAAGGCGGTAAACTGCCGGGGATGGCCGGAACCTACGGGGTTGCCGGCTGGGGCGGTCGCAAATCGGACGGCTACAACGGCTGGTCTGCGCGCGGGTGTTTTTATGTAAATCCTCCCGGGGGAAATCCCCTGGAAGGGATTATCCCGACAGGGAATTATGTCTACCATGCCGATATGCAAGGGTTCTACGGCGATATTCATTTATGGCAGGATGATTACCGGGGCTACCTGGAGAAAAACCGCTGGTATTGCATCGAACAATATCTACAATTAAACACCCCCATGCAAAACGACGGGGTCCTGCGCACCTGGGTCGACGGAAGATTAGCTTACCAAAAGACCGACTGGCGCTGGCGCGACACCACAGCGCTAAAAATCGAACAAGTCTGGATGAATGTTTATCACGGGGGAACCGCTCCTGTGCCGGAAGATGTGTTTTTATATATCGACAATGTGGTGATCGCCGACCAATATATCGGCCCGATGGTGAGCCCGACCGGCCTGGAATAGGGCCACAACCGCTCAACCCTCTTTGCGCTGGAGCAAAACTACCCCAACCCCTTTAATCCCAGCACAACCATTGTTTTTAGTCTCCCCCACACTTCCCAGCCGGGGCAAGCTCACATCACGCTCGATATTTATGATATTACCGGGCGGAAAGTGCGGACGCTGCTGAGCGGGCAAATGCCAGCCGGAAGCCATCGGGTGCTCTGGGACGGCGCCAACGACGCCGGTCAGGCGGTAAGCAGCGGGGTCTACTTTTACCGCCTTGAGGCGGGCGCCTTTCAGCAGACGCGCAAGATGTTGCTCCTTCAATAGTCCCTTTCGGGGTCTTCATCGACTCCCGGCCGGCCGGAATTGTCAATGTAAAAAAAGGATTTCCGAATGACGAATGAATTTCAAATCGTAAATCGCTATTCGTAAATCGTAAATCAACGGCTTCGGAGAAGCATCTTTTTGCGAGCGCAGTCTCGGAAAAAGCATAGTGTCTTATGACCACAGCAGGCGTCAAAATGTTTTGTGGTGCACACCCGGGAGAAACGACAAAGTCCGGGAAAAATGGGGAAAGCTTGCTTTTCCTACTGTAGAAGAACTTTTTTAACCTGCGGCTTTTGATTGGGGAAGATGAATTGGAAAAAATAGATTTGTTTGGGTAAATTCAACTCAATTTTATTCTGCCCACTAACTATCCGGGTGGATGGTTTTACCTGGCACCCTAGCACATCATAAATTCTTAAGACTCCTTCCCGGCCGGCCTGAACGGTAACCTGTTGCGAGACGGGGTTGGGGAAGAGCGATACTTCTACCCGGGCCGGCGCCGCAGCATTGTCAACAATACCGGTCACATTGGCTAAATTCCATTGAATGGCCAGGTAGCCGTTGGAGGCGGTCCAGATCAGATCGCTGTCTCCGTCGCTGTCCATATCACTGGCAAATATTTGCGGAGTTAACACTCCCGGGAGTTGGTAAATGATTTCTTACGGGCCAAAGATACCCGCCCCCTGGTTTTCGAAACGAACATAGATATGATGCTGATCGAATGCGGCAAAAATATCAATGTCGCCATCCAGATCATTATCGGCCGTTGCCACGGATTTACAATTGAAGGCCTGGCTGCTCAGCAACTGGGCAAAGGTGAAATTGGCATCGCCGTCGTTGCGGTACCAAAATAATTCGTGGGAAAAAGAATCCAGGGTAATCACATCGTTGTCCTGGTCCCCATCCAGGTCGTCCGAGTATACCAGGAAAATCAGCTCGTTCGGCAAAATAGTATTGTTTTCTGTAAAACCACCGGAACCATCCCCTAAAAATATTTTAAGCCCCTGCGCCGAGCCAACCAGGAGGTCCACAAAAGTGTCGCCGTTCACATCCTTCAAGTGGAGCGCATAATATTCGGTGACCTGCTGGATGAGCTCTTTCGAAAAACTGCCCGGGCCGGTTTGGCGCAACAGGGCCAGTTCAATGTCGCCGGCCGCCAGAATATCCATATCCCCATCCCCTTCCACATCATTGAAATAAAAGGTGCGGGGTCTATCGATTGTGGTATCGATGGATAGCGGCGCTCCTATGGTTCCGCCGGTATTGGGAAACCACACGATTTCCGAATTCATCATTGAGGAAAAGCCGATGTCTGTCCAGCCATTGTTGTCTACATCGGCCAGGGCCAGCTTTAAGGGGTAATTGATCTGTGCGGAAATGACCTGCGGCGCACTGAATTGACCGGGAGATTGCTGCCAGTAAACAGCTATTTTACGATGCGCTAACGGAAACTGACAGATAACAATATCCGCCAACCCATTGGCGTCCAGGTCCGCTATGGCCACATCCGCAACGCCAACGGCAGTGGAATCGACAACCTGGGGGGCCGAAAATTGCCCGTACCCCCAACTATTGACCGCCAGAACAAACACCCCTACTTTCCAAATACGGCTTATGTACCTGAGCATATATTCCCCTTTATCAAGATTTCATTTTAATCGTAGAATGGTCATTTTGTTGATTTTAACACGGGTGCTGTAAAAAATCAATCTGTAAAAGATTACGCCGGCGAGGCAGGCCGCCTCCGGCCATTAAAACACCGGATTCAGCAGAAATGCGCAAAATTGACAAACATTTGCGCAGTATCGCCAAGAAAAACCGGGGATAAACCGCTATCTTTTTCAGAAATCTAACAGAGACTGATTTCCGAGCGGAACATCAACCCATTAAAGCAGGATGAGCTTGTGCCCAGGAAAAGCCTTCATATAAAAGCGATATATTACGACCGGGGAATCATTGCCACCAAGGAAGGTAAACTGCTCGAGTGGGCCAGCCTGACCACACATACTGATCCGAAACTGCCCTTTGGCGCTCTCATCGAACTGCAACTTGACTATGAAGAGCTGTCGCTTTACCAGGGCGAGCAGGGCATTGTCTGGGCAACTTATGACCGGGAACAGGCGGAAACCATCCAGAGCGCTTTACTGGTCCAGAAAATTTTCAGTGAGCTGCGACCGATGTCTCTGGAGCACCGCCAATTGTTGCTGGTTTTTGTTCCCAACGAAGAGGATCATAACACGGCTATCGATTTTATCTGGCGCGATAAAGCGGGGATGCGCATGAAACCGGATTGGCACTACCCCCTGGGCAGCCGGAATCGAAGCTACCAAAAGTGGCTGGATGCCCAGTAAGTGGGTTAATGCCAGGACAAAAGAACATCAAAATTGAAGAATAGCAGGGGGTATAGGGTCGACTGCCGCAGGAGTGACCTTTCGGTCATTCCTGCGGCATTTATTAGGATATTTTGCCGCCGCACACCGGTCGCCCAATCCAAAATATCAGACAGAACAACATCCACATCACCACAAACCGAAGGGGGAGCAGGCACAAAACCATAAATATTCCGGGAAGAATGTTCACATTCATCAAAATAACAGCTACGGACAATTCATCTATTTAAAGCAAACACAGGGGAAAACATGAAGAATAAACAAAGGTTTTATACAGTCATCATCGCGTTGGTAATGTTCGGCAGTTTGGCCGGAACCCTGCAAGCTCAGGAGTGGTCGGGCAAGCAGAAAGAAGTCTGGAGCAACATCAGCACTTACTGGGATCTGTTTGCCAAAGGAGACGCCGACGGCATGCTCAGCTATTTCCACGCCGATTACAACGGCTGGGATGTCAACGATCCGCTGCCCAGCGGAAAAGCTTCTACTGAGAAAGGCCTGAAGCACTTCCTGGCCGGAAATCAAATTGTACTGCACCGCATCCAACCGGTTGCAATCAATGTGCAGGGCAATTTTGCGATTGTCCATTACTATTACAATATGACCATCAAAAATGCCGAGGGAAAAGAAAGCTCCAGCGGCGGTCGTTGGACGGATATTCTCCGCAAAGAAGGGGATAAATGGATGTTAATCGGCGATCACGGCGGTCGCTCCCGTAATTAAGCCAATCATTTTATTCGCATTAATCTAATCATATCATAATCATCATAACGGAGGAAGTATCATGAAACGCATAAATCAAGTTATCATCGCTATCGCCCTGTTCTGCCTGCTCAGCGGCAGCGCCTTCAGCCAGGACAATGAGGGGCACTATTTTACCGTAACCACCTGGAAGATTGAGATTCCCCAGGACGGCAGCCGGGCGGAATTCAACGAGCTGATGAAGGAGTGGTACCAGAAGATCACCAGCAAGAACGATAAAGTCATCAGCGAGCGGATCCTGCGCCACGCCAGCGGCAACGATCAGCGGGATTTGGTTATCATTACCGAATACGCATCCTGGAACGACATCGACGCCGCCCAGGATAAGCAGGGGGAATTGGTCAAAACTGCCTGGGGGAATGAAGAAGGGCGAAAAGCCTACTTTAAAAAATTCAACAAATACTCTCTGACCCATTCGGATGAGATTTTCCAGGAAGTTCCATCCTGGCGTAAATAAGCGATTTTTATCCGGGGCCGGGTGTTAATCCGTCGGATTACCACCCGGCTCCATAATAGATCAATTTTAACAAGAGGGATTTATTATGAAAACGTTAACTATAATCTTTACAATACTGACCGTGATACTACTTTTCGTTCCGTCGGCGTCGGCGCAGGACCCCACCAAGGTGGACTCCCAGCATTATAAAGTGGTGTTTGAAAACGACCAGGTGCGGGTGCTGCGAATTAGTTATGGTCCGCATGAGAAAAGTGTGATGCACTATCATCCTGCCGGCGTGGCGGTTTTCTTGACCAGCGGCAAGGGTAAATTTACCTTTGCCGATGGAACAACCAAAGAGATGAGTTGGGATGCCGGGCAAACCGTACCGCTGGAAGCAACCAAACATCAGCCGGAAAACCTGACCGATCAGCCATTTGAGCTGATTCAGGTGGAATTGAAAACCCAACCGAAAGTGAAATCGTCAGAACTCTATTGACCCGGAGCGTCAAAACTTGTTTTGACAGCCGCAAGGCATTGTGAACCGGAGAATGAGCAACGGGGAAAACCGGCGAGGAAGCGACATGACAGCGCGTAACACTCGTCGGGGAAAGCCGGCCTTTAGAAAAATTTATTCTGTCCTTCACGGCGCACCCGGACAAATCAAAATAGCAGGACGTAAACAAACAACCAGGGAGAATATCAAATGAACACTTCAAAATGTAATCCGATCACATCCGTCTTTACCGGCATTAGTATGATGGTCGCCTTCATGGCCTTACTTAGTGTAATAGGATGGGCGCAAACCGATGAAAAAGCTGCCGCAGAAGTGATGGAAAGAGCCCGGGCGCAATGGGCCATGGAAATTGCCGGAAATGCGGCGACCGATCACCTGGCCCCGGAATACACCCAGTTTGTTCCGGGCGTACCGGTTCTCATGGTTGGAAAGGATTTTATCACCCCTTTCTATGAAATCAACACCAAGCAGGGCGCTGAAGTACTGGCTGCCGACATGGCGAATCCAAAAGTGCAGGTGTATGGCAACGTAGCAATTTTGACTTATAACTTTATCGGAACTATCAAGAACAGGGATGGAGGCGTTGAGCCCCAGCTAGCCAAATCCACCCGCGTATATGTAAAAAAGGGCGGCGAATGGATGCTGGTGCACGCCAATTTTGCGCCGGTTAATTAATGACGCCCCCTTCACAATGTTCTTGCAGTTCAAACAATTCAGAGGAGAGCCGTCATGAAAAAATTTATTTTATGCCTATCGGTGATTGGTGTACTATTGGGAACCATGCACAGCAACCTCCTTGCCCAGCAGCCTCAAGCAAAGGTGTACTGGATGATTACCATCGAAATACCGTTGGCAAAACTGGGTGAATACCATCAACTGGCAGCGGCAGAACTGGCGCCCATGCAAGAGAAATACGGCTACAAGTTCATCGGCTCCTGGCAAACCATTGTGGGCAACATCGAACAGGTGATCTCCATCGCCGAATTCGAAAATATGGAGGCCTACAACAAAGCCCGCCAGGGGTTTTTGGGCAGTGAAGAATGGAAAGCCTTCAGCAAAAAGACCGACGGGATGATCAAAGGCGTCAAAACGCGGTTTCTGTGGGCAACGCCTTATTCAAGGATCAAATAAGCGAACAACAGCCCATGGAGTTTTTATGAACCTGGGACAATTGGGTAATTCGGAGTTGCAGATTACCCCGGTGGGGTTGGGAACCTGGGCAATCGGCGGAGAGGGGCCGTTCGCCTGGGGCCCTCAGGATGATGCGGATTCCATCGCCGCTATCCGCCGGGGGGTGGAATCGGGTATCAACTGGATCGATACTGCGGCAATTTATGGCCTTGGGCATTCCGAGGAGGTGGTTGCCCGGGCGCTGAAAGAGATCGGCAGCGCTTAGGCGAACTTGCGGAATTTGCTACCCAAAATAACATCTCATACAAAACCGTCAACGCCCGGGGACAAGAATATTCGAGCGCCATACGACAGGGTATCCTCTTTAATCTTTAAGTCTTTAATCTTTCTCCATCGTCCTGGCGCGAGGTAAAGAACCACAAAACCACCCACAAGAAAGGATGCAACCATGCAAAACCAAATAAATCCTTCCCAAATTATGCAAATCGGCATGGGTTTCTGGGCCTCGAAAACGCTGCTCTCGGCAGTAAAACTGGGACTGTTCACTCACTTGAACGGTTCGCCGCTCAGCGCACAGGAATTGGGCGACAGAATGGAGCTTCATCAGCGCGGCAGGGTGGATTTTTTCGATACACTGGTCTCGCTGGGATTATTGGAACGGGAAGGCAACGGGGAGAACGCCCGCTACACCAACACCCCGCAAACCGCCCTGTTTCTGGATAAAGAGAAGCCGCAATACATCGGCGGCATCCTGGAAATGGCCAACGACCGCCTCTACCCGTTCTGGGGTGATTTGGAGGAGGGATTGAAAACCGGCCAGCCGCAGAATGAAATCAAGCAATCCGGTGAAAGTTTCTTTGAAGCGCTTTACGCCGACCCGGATCGGCTGCGCCAGTTCATCGGCGCCATGAGCGGGGTGCAGATGGGCAACTTCATCGCCCTGGCCGAGCAGTTTGATTTCTCCCAATACCACACCCTTTGCGATGTCGGCGGCGCCAGCGGGCTGCTGGCCATCCAGGCGGCAAAGCGTCACCCTCATCTGCGGTGCATCAGTTTTGATCTGCCCCCGGTGGAGCCCATCGCCCGGGAGACTATCGGGAAATTCGGGGTGTCCGACCGGGTAAGCGCCGTGAGTGGAGATTTCTTTGTAGACAAACTCCCCAAAGCGGACGTCATCACCATGGGAAATATCCTGCACGACTGGAATCTGGAAAACAAAAAACTGCTGATAAAAAAAGCTTATGATGCACTACCGGGCGGCGGGGCGCTGATTGTTATCGAAAACATTATCGATGATGAGCGGCGGGAAAACACTTTCGGGCTGCTGATGTCGCTGAACATGCTCATCGAGTTGGGCGACGGGTTTGATTATACCGGGGCGGATTTTGACCGCTGGGCAAAGGAAGCCGTCTTCCGGGAAACCTCGGTAATGCCGCTGACCGGGCCCGCCAGCGCGGCAATTGCGATTAAGTAAAACAGCAGAAATAACCGGAAAATGAAACGGGAATAGTGCCATATACCGCCAAATAAGCTTCCTTTGCTAACGTGTTGCGATTCCCGCGCTGCGGGGATCGCAACGCGGGAAGAATAAGGAAGGCAACTTAATTTGTTAAACGGAGAACTCTCTTATGACCGGATTTTCACCCAACCTGGAAGACACCCTGGCTGTGATGGAGCAAAAAGGCTATAAAGTGTTTCGCAACGAAAAGGGGTTTGATCTGAATATTGTCGGCATTCGCACCAGGGAATTGCAAGCGAATCGCTTTGATGATTTTATGACCGTTTTTTACCGGATGAATGGGGAGTGGATCTTCAATGTGTTCAAATGCACCACCGACCCGGGTACCTACTGGCTGAACAAGCCCGAAAAAATGTCCGCCCTGGGAACCGCCATTTTAAAGGCGGGCCAATATCGCCGGGGGTACCGGCTGGGCAGACACCGGGGCAAATACGCCGCCCTGGTTCAAAATTCCCCGGTAACAGTCATTCGGGATGCCAACCGCGATAATTTTCTCGATCTTGACTCGGGAACCGAACAGACCGGGCTGTTTGGTATTAACATTCACCGGGCCTCCGCGCAGCGTGAATCGATACAGGTAGACCGCTGGTCTGCCGGCTGCCAGGTTTTCTGCGATCCCAATCAATATGCATTCTTTTTAAAGCTCTGCCGGAGAGGCCGGGAAGCTTTTGGGAATAGTTTTACCTACACCCTGCTCAATGAGAAAGATTTTAATAACATCGCAAGCGTTAACCAATAAACCTCACCACAACTCAGCAAAAAGAGGAATAATATCATGGATAATATAGAAATAATAAGAAGCGCATATCAGCATTTTTCAGAGGGAAATGTTGAGGCGGTTTTGGCTGTCTTTGACCAGCAAATTGTCTGGGATGAATGCACCGGTTTTCCGTTTATTAAGGGCGATGGCGTCTTTCACGGGCATGACGCTGTTGTCGGGCAAGTATTCGCTCAGATTCCGCAGCACTACGATAATTTCCGCATTGAGATTGATGAGCTGTTCGGCAGCGGCGACCGGGTGGTGATGATGGGGCATTACACCGGTGTCTGGAAAGAAACCGGCAAAAAATTCCGGGCAAATGCCGCCCATGTCTGGAAACTGAAAGACGGCAAAGCGACCCATTTTTTCCAGGCGGTGGATACCGCAGAAATTGTTAACCCCTGAGAATTTAGATAATTGTCAGGAGAGAAACGAGGCTGGGAGAATTAAAGATGAAAGTTTCTGACGTTTGAATACAGACTTAGTTTGTTGGCTATTCCAACCAGGATTCACAAACCAAACCCGGAATGCGGTTGAACTCATCTAAATTTGCGGTAACCAATGTTAATCCATGAGCCAAAGCCGTTGCGGCAATCCAGGAACCATGGAGACCGATCATGTTTCCTTCGGACTCCATTTGCGCCCATAATTGGGCATGAATTCGAGCCACACTGAGATCAATGTCTAAAATTGGGAACCTGTCCAGCACTGCTTCAACAAAAGCCGATCTTCGATTCTTTTGCTCCGGTTTTTGAGCATGGAATACACCGTGCAAGAGTTCACTGGCTGTGATAACTGACAGAAAGAACTCTTCATCTTCACGGAGGGCTATATGTGGTTCAAGCTCAATTCGACCACGTTCTAAATCAATCAGTACATTTGAGTCTAATAAGAATCCCATGGATCAGGCGGTTTTTCTTTTGCTAACTCAGTTCTGATGGTAAGTAAATCCCGGGCAAATTCTTCAGCGTCTTCCGGCAATAATTTTGGCAAAGATGCCATAAGGTCGGGGAGTTCCCCCAGGGTTCGCCCTTGTGGAACGGGACGCAGTTCTGCTACCGGTCTCTTGCCGCGCAGCAGAATATAACTTTCCCGGCGATAGGCAACCCGGTTGATAAATTCTGAAAAATTTCGGGCAATATTGGTGATAGAAATTGTTCTGGCCATTATGTTTTTCTCATCAGTCATTTTATCTGATAATCTGATTATAAGACTTTTCTCCGGATAATGCAACATAATGTTCAATAAGAGAAATTCGCTACCGTGCACTTTTCAAAAGCTATCCTGTTTTGAGCAATTTGTCATGCCCGAATGTATTAATCGGGCATCCATACGCTTGATTTTTCCTGGATTCCCGCTAAAAACATGCGGGAATGACGGTCTTTCTTACCTCAAAACAAAAAGTGCACGGTAGTGAATAGAGAAAACAATTTGGTAGGCAACCAAATCAAAACCATTTTGGCGGCCATATTTAATTTTCCGGATTTGAATTCCCTCATACAATTGGGACAACCTCTAAAAAACGGAGCAATAATAAATGCAAGAGAGCACAAGCAGCAGAAACGCCCCTCAGCTTCACCGCGCCCTGAGCTTGCAGGATTTGGTGTTGCTGAACATTTCCGGCATCATCGGGTTATCCGGTCTGGCCCAGGTGGCTCAATTCGGATTTGCCAGCATACCGCTGTTCATCCTCGCCATTATAACATTCTTAATCCCCAGTGGATTAATGATTGCCGAACTTAACACCAGGATGCCCGAAGAAGCCGGATTTTATCTCTGGACCAGAAGCGCCTTCGGAGATTTTCACGGCTATGTGGCCGCCTGGACGTACTGGCTGAGCAACATCGTCTGGTTGCCGACAGTGATGCTGCTGGTTTCCATCTCAGCCTTGTATATCTTCGGCGACAGCTTTCTCAGCCTTGCCGACAATCCCTGGTACAACGCCCTGGTTTGTTTGGGAATCTTATGGCTGGTCACCATCCTGAACATCCTGGGAATGGAACGCGCCAAATGGATTCAGAATATCGGCGCCATCGCCACCTGGGTATGCATTGCCCTATTACTGGTCGTCGGAATTATTTTCGTCTCCAACAATGCCAGCGCCCATCCATTCAGCCCGGGCAAATTGATACCCGATGTTGCGGATTTTTCCCTGCTGCCTTTTTTTGCCATTGTCGCCTATTGTTTTGGCGGGCTGGAGCTTGCCCCCATCATGGCCGGTGAAATCCAAAACCCCAGGAAGAACATCCCCAGGGCCATTCTGATTTCATCCATCGCGGTCAGCCTGCTCTACATCGCCGGAACCCTGATGCTGATTCTCACCGTACCGGAAGGTGAAGTGGGGATTATCGAGGGCGTGGTTCAGGCCTTCCACGCCGTGAGTTTTCCGGGGATTGGCGCCATCGGGGCGGTTCTGGTGGTGTTGAGCACCATGGGGCTGTTCGGCGCCTGGATGACCGGCACCGCACGGGTTCCCTTCGTGATCGGCCTCGATCACTATCTGCCGGACGCCTTCGCAAAAGTCCATCCCAAATGGGGTTCGCCGTACATTTCCCTGCTCATGCAGGCCATTGTACTCACCATCCTTTTTCTCAGCTCGATCATGGGCTCCACCTTAAAAGAGGCTTTTTTGATCCTGCTGGATATGTCGATCATCCTCTATTTCATTCCTTACCTGTATATGTTTGCGTCACTGGTCTGGCATCTGAAAGAAAACACCGGGGGTGAAGGTTCTGTCGCGCTATTTCGAAAAAGCAAGGCGATGGGCTGGCTGGTTGCCTCGCTGGGATTTGGCGTCACACTCTTTTCCATCGTCATCTCTTCCATGCCCACCAAGGATATCGAAAACAAGATGCTTTTTGTAGTAAAAGTAGTTGGCGGCGCAGCCGTGTTGATCGGGGCGGGGCTGATTGTTTACTATCTGAAGAAAAGAGAAATAGCGGCTCCCCGGGAAGTTCCCACAGAAAAAGAGGATAAGCTGTAGTGGGTGCGGCGGCCCGCAGCGGTTGTCTAATCGCTATATCTTTTTTCCTTAAGCACCCGAGGCTCCGCGCTGCCATCGTTGCCCGGTTCAGCACACCACAATCCGGCAGGCGCCGCCCTGGATGCAGAGCCCGTCCAGGCAAGCGCCGCCCCGATATCATTCTGAAGCCCATTGTTTAGCAGCGGTTCACAAAAAGAAGTCGGGCAAGAAAACACCGTAATAAAATCCAGAGGTATTAATGAGTCAAACAATAACAGGCAAATATCGCATCGAGTCCATCGACCTGCTCCGCGGAGTGGTCATGGTCATCATGGCGCTGGATCACGTCCGGGACTATTTCCATTTCGGCTCATTCTATGTCGATCCGACTAACCTGGCGACCACCACGCCGATCCTCTTTTTTACCCGCTGGATTACCCATCTCTGCGCCCCGGTGTTCATTTTTCTGGCAGGTACCTCGGCATTCTTATACGCCAGTCGCCGGGAAACCAGGGGGCAAGTCGCCCGGTTCTTGCTTTCCCGCGGGCTGTGGCTGATCTTCCTGGAAATTACCGTCGTGAATTTTGCCTGGACATTCGACCACACGCTGAGCCTGCACATCCTGCAGGTCATTTGGGCCATCGGGGCCAGCATGGTGGTTCTTGCCGGGTTGATTTTCCTGCCCCGCTATGTGCTTTTGGGAGTGGGAGTTTTGTTGGTCTCCGGGCACAACCTGCTGGATGCGGTTGCCGTCAGCGGATTAAACTTACAAAGCGTCGCCTGGTATTTACTGCACCAGCAGAGCTTTATCCCCTTCGGCGACGGCTCCGCGATATACTTTGCCTACCCGGTTATCCCCTGGATCGGGCTGATGATATTAGGCTATCTCTTCGGCGTTTTTTATCAGAAGGGGTTTGATGCCGAATTGCGCAAGAAATGGCTGTTGGGATTGGGACTCGGTGCGATGCTTTTGTTTATCGCGTTGCGCGCCGGCAATTTTTACGGCGATCCGGCGCCCTGGAAAACCCAGGGAACCGCCGTCTACTCCTTTTTGTCTTTCATGAACACCACCAAGTACCCGCCGTCGCTCTTATTCCTGGCAATGACCCTCGGCCCGGCGCTGATCTTTCTTTACCTGACCGAAAGTGTGAAGAACAAATTCAGCGGCGCCCTGGTTACAATTGGGCGGGTGCCGCTCTTTTACTATGTGGCGCATCTCTATGCAATTCACCTGCTGGCGGTCCTGGGAGTGCTCTACGCCGGACGGCAGTGGTCGGAGATGATTCTCACCGCACCGGCCTTCCTAAACGCAGGTTTGGCAAATTACGGTTACAACCTGTTGGTCGTCTACCTGATTTGGGGGGGCGTGGTTCTGGCGCTCTATCCTCTATGCAAGCGCTACAATGCCTACAAAGCAGCAAACCGGGGAAAGTGGTGGCTGAGTTATTTATGATGTATTTTAAGCTGCCGACGCCCGGTTAAAAAAAAAATCGGCAATAGACCTTATTACAAGCTAAGCTTATATTACTACATAACTTATGATTTCTATGACCAAATCAAGCGCATTTTAGTGGTCATTTCGAACGAAGAGAGAAATCTGTGGGCCGACGGAGTTTTGTATACGCTGCATCGTTTTATCTGCCAACAGATTTCTCACCCATCCCTGGCTTCGCCTGTCTGCCGCAGGCAGGAAATGACAACCTGAATCCCCACCTGTCATTTCGAACGAAGAGAGAAATCTGTTAACACTCAAAACTTTATCTTTAATTTACAATTATTTCAGCAAATTCAATGTCGAATACGCACAGATTTCTCTTCCCGGCAAACCGG
>JAJRYW010000530.1 GCA_024275555.1 Calditrichota bacterium
CTCTTCGTTGATTTCTTCCACAATCCCGGTAAAATCGGCAAAAGGACCGTCGACCACCCGGATCACATCGCCAATCTGGAAGGGCACTTCCACTTTTTCGACTTCGGTTTCCTGCCGCTCCACTTTGCGGAGCACCAGTTCCACCTCCTCGGGACGCACCACTTCCGGCTTGTTTTTAGGGCCGATAAATCCCAACACCCCGGGGGTTTCCTGAACCAGGTGCGCTGTTTTGGTGTTGTAATTCATTTCGATTAAGATGTAGCCGGGGAAAAACACTTTGTTCTTCAGGCGTTTTTTTCCATCTTTCATCTCCAGGACCGGCTCGGAGGGCACAATAATACGACCAAAAGCATCTTCCATCTGCTTGGTTTTAATCGCAAATTCCAATTGGGCCTGGACCTTGGTCTCCTGACCGGAGTAAACCCGTAATGTATACCATTTTTTTTCCACAACATATCCTTATTGCAGTTTGCTTAGCTATACAAAAATTCGATAATTGTTGAAACCAGCAAATCCGCCAAATAAATAAACAAGGTAAACAGCGCCGAAATAATAAACACCACCATGGTCGAGTTGATCAGTTCTTCTCGTTCCGGCCAACTCACTTTTTTCATTTCCACTTCAACGCTTTTCAGAAAATCGCGTGCTTTTTCAAACATGTTTCATCTCTTTGCAGTTTACATCCTGGTTTAGTTAGTAGCAGGCCCGGAGGGAGTCGAACCCCCAACCCCCGGTTTTGGAGACCGGTGCACTAGCCAATTGTGCTACGGGCCTAACCCAAATAGTCGGCTTTAACGAGTTTCTTTGTGCATGGTGTGTTTGTTACACTTCATGCAGAATTTCTTATACTCAACCCGCTGCGGATGCTTTCGCTTATTTTTGGTCGAAGAATAGTTGCGATTCTTACAGACCGTGCATTCAAGGGTTATCTTATCGCGCACTTTTACATCCCGTCATTAATTGTGATCTGTTTGTCTTATTCAATAATTTCCGTTACCACACCGGCGCCGACAGTGCGGCCGCCTTCACGAATCGCGAACCGCAATTCTTTTTCCATGGCGATCGGCTTTTGCAGTTCTACGATCATCTGGGTGTTGTCGCCGGGCATCACCATTTCCACACCTTCGGCAAGTTGGATAGAGCCGGTTACGTCGGTGGTGCGGAAATAGAATTGAGGACGATAGTTGGTGAAGAAGGGAGTATGGCGTCCGCCTTCTTCTTTTTTCAGCACGTATACTTCGGCTTTAAATTTGGTGTGCGGGGTGATGGAGCCCGGCTTGGCGCAGACCATACCGCGTTGCAGTTCATCCTTATCGACGCCGCGCAGCAACAGGCCCACATTGTCGCCCGCCTGGCCTTCATCGAGCAACTTGCGGAACATTTCCACGCCGGTTACCACGGTTTTGCGGTTGGCGCCCATACCGACGATCTCGATTTCATCGCCGACATGAACAATGCCGCGCTCGATACGGCCGGTTCCCACGGTGCCGCGGCCGGTGATGGAGAAGACGTCTTCAATCGGCATCAGGAAGGGCTTGTCAATATCGCGCTTGGGCGTGGGGATGTAGGTGTCAATCGCCTCTACCAACTCATCGATGCACTTGTTGGCTTCTTCATCGTCGGGATGGCTCAAAGCATTTAAGGCTGAGCCGCGCACCACCGGAATATCATCACCCGGGTAATCGTAGCTGCTGAGCAGTTCGCGAACTTCCAGTTCCACCAGGTCTAACAATTCCGGGTCGTCAACCTGATCAACTTTATTCAGGAACACCACGATACTGGGCACGTTTACCTGGCGAGCCAACAAGATATGCTCGCGGGTTTGGGGCATAGGGCCGTCCGCGGCGCTTACCACCAGGATTGCTCCGTCCATCTGGGCGGCGCCGGTAATCATATTCTTAATATAGTCGGCGTGGCCCGGGCAGTCTACGTGGGCATAATGACGATTTTCAGATTCGTATTCCACGTGGGCCGTTGCAATGGTAATACCACGCTCGCGCTCTTCCGGGGCATTGTCAATGCTGTCAAAAGAACGGGCTTCGGCAAACCCTTTCTTAGCCAAACGCTGGGTAATTGCCGCAGTCAACGTAGTTTTACCGTGGTCAACGTGACCAATCGTACCCACATTAACGTGGGGTTTAGTTCGTTCAAATTTTGCTTTCGCCATCGGGAATCCTCCAACTAGTTAAAATTTAGAGTAGCACCTCTTCATTCATAAAAAAATTCTACATATACGGCCGCTATTTTTGCCATAAAAAAAGAGCCCACGACCGGGATTGAACCGGTGACCTCATCCTTACCAAGGATGTGCTCTACCATCTGAGCTACGTGGGCTACATAAGATTAGGAAGTCTCTCCGCGACACCGGAGAGACTTCCTCACGGAGCGGGAGACGAGACTCGAACTCGCGACCAACAGCTTGGAAGGCTGTGACTCTACCAACTGAGTTACTCCCGCCTGAGTAATGTATATCCCCTGAAACCAACTCCTCGCCCGTAACCTAATTATGTAGCCCGAGCTATCCCAGTGGGGAGGGGCGGATTCGAACCACCGAAGGCTGCTGCCGACAGATTTACAGTCTGTTGCGTTTGACCGCTTCGCTACCTCCCCGCAGTCGCTTTTTCCGAGCTGGCGAAGGGACTTGAACCCATAACCTGCTGATTACAAATCAGCTGCTCTACCAATTGAGCTACGCCAGCATCAAAAACAGCCCCCAAATTTAAGGCACGCTCCCGGGAAATCAACAAAAAAAAAAATTTTTTGATTAGTGTAATCGAATCCGTGGATCAACCATACTATATAAGAGGTCCACCACAAAATTAATTACGATGTACGCCAGGGCAATAATTAAAATTGTCCCCTGAACTAAAGGATAATCCCGGCCGGTAATGGCGGCGATGAGTAAACTGCCCACCCCCGGGTAAGCAAACACTTTTTCGGTGATAATCACCCCGCCAAATAAAGCGCCTAGTTGCAACCCAACAATGGTGATCACCGGGATCATCACGTTCTTGAGGGCATGTCTCCAAATGACCTGGCGACGAGGCAAGCCCTTGGCAAAAGCCGTGCGGATGTAATCCTGGTTCAGCACTTCAATCATCGAGGAGCGGATCATCCGGGTGGTAATGGCGGAAAGACCCAGTCCCAGCGTCAGCGAGGGTAAAACCAGGTGCTTCCAACTTCCCAGGCCGGTCACCGGCAGCCAGTGCAGTTTTACCGCAAAGACTAAAATCAAAAGCGGGCCCAACCAGAATACAGGCATGCTGATCCCCAATATCGAAAACCCCATGGAGAAGTAATCCACCGGTTTGTTTTGGTGCAACGCGGCAAAAATACCCAGCGGAAAGGCGATCAACAAAGAAAACAGAACCGCACAAACCGCCAGCAGCCCGGTATTGGGAAGACGCTGAAAGATCAATTTCGCCACCGGTTGACGCTGATAGATCGACTCCCCCAAATTGCCCTGACTCAATCCGCTCCAAAAATAATAGTACTGCTCATAAAGGGGTTTGTCTAAACCTAATTTACTACGCAGCGCAACTATATCGGCCGGGTTGGCGCTCTCTTCCAGGAGCATCTCTACCGGGTCGCCGGGAATAAGGTGAATGATCAAAAACACCGCCGTCACAACGCCAATAATGACTGGCAAGGTAGTCATCAATCGTCGTTTTAAATAAGTTCGCATGGCCTGCCTGAGTATTGCACCAATGAGCCGGGTGCGCCGGCTTTGTTTTAAAATGGTTAACCGCTAATTTAGCAGCCTGAAGTAGCTATTGCAATTCTCTTCCTATAATTTTATACTTATTACTTTCCCGGGGGCAAACTCAGTTTGATGCGGCAAGTAGAACGCGGGAAGATTTTTGGAGAGAAGAGATTTGAAAAAAAAGATCAAAGCCCGGCGATGCATCGGTGCGCTTAACCACATTGCAGATCGAGAACCGGACATCGCACCTCGGAAATTGTTTTTCTAATTGATCTGCAGACCCGAGTGACTGCAAATCCATTTAAAGACTATTTAAATCCGGAGGACCTATGCAAAAAGGCGTCATAAAAATGTTTGACCCGCTGAAGGGGTTCGGCTTCATCGTCACCGAAGATGACGATGACGTTTATTTTTCTCAGCAGGACGTCCATCCTAAGTCGCGCAACAAAGTAATCCGGGAAGGATTGCAGGTGGGGTTTGACCTGAAGCGGGAGATGAAGGGAGACCGGGCCGTGAACGTACGGATATTGGATTAAGCGGTGACGCCGGCGGAAATTAACCGGGAAGTAATCCGCTGCCGGGCCTGCCCGCGGCTGGTGGAATGGCGCGAGGACGTGGCTGCTCAAAAAACCCGGCGGTTCCGGGAGTGGAACTACTGGGGCAAGCCGGTACCCGGCTTTGGAGACCCGCGCGCCCAACTACTGATTATCGGGTTAGCGCCGGCCGCACATGGGGCCAACCGCACCGGCCGCATGTTTACCGGGGACCGCTCCGGCGACTGGCTCTACCGGGCGCTCCACAAAGCCGGGTTTGCCAGCCAGGCCGAATCGACAGACCGGCAGGACGGCCTGGAACTTTACAACTGCTATATTACTGCGCTGTGCCGCTGCGCTCCCCCGGCCAATAAACCTACCCCGGAAGAGCTTCGCAATTGCGCTCCCTTTCTCCGCCGGGAACTGGAATACTTTATCGAACAGTGGCAGAGTGAAAATTTGCCCGGCGCAATCGTCTGCCTGGGGCAACTGGCGCACAACCACACTCTAAAACGCCTGAAAGAGCTGGGCCTGGGGAACTTTTCGCCCCGCCCCCGCTTTGGCCATGCGGCCCGCCTGCCCATTAACCGGCATCTTCTGCTGATCGACTCCTACCATCCCAGCCAGCAAAACACCTTTACCGGCCGCCTGACCGAAGAGATGCTTGACCGGGTATTTATAGCCGCCCGGGACTGGATTGCGCGGTAAACAGCCGGGCGGCCATTCCCATTTTGGGGAAGATTGTAACTTCCTTCGCTTCTCCATACTCAAATAAACATTAATTTATTGTTTGTCGATAAAAAAATGTTAAATTTCGTGCTGGTATTTTGGGGAGGTAGAAAACAGGCTAATTGCTTTTTCAACAACCGGAATATCGGGTGAATCTTTGAATGGACACAAGAAAGGGGGAAGAAGCGTATGCCGACGTATGATTATCTGTGCAAGAAATGCGGACACCGCTTTGAAGCCTTCCAGCGGATCAGCGAAGAGGCGTTGACGGAATGCCCGGAATGCCAGGGCCCCGTAAAGCGGTTAATTTCCGGTGGAAACGGATTGATCTTCAAAGGATCAGGCTTCTACATTACCGATTACAAAAACGGCAACTCATCGCCCGCAGCCAAAACGGCAGTTCGTCGAAAGACAAAACAGAGTCTGCTAAAAAAGAGAGTACGAGCAAAGATGTATCCTGAGCAGTTCTCCTGCTCAGGATTTTTTTTAGCTATAAGCCAAAAAGACGATTGCAGAGAATTTTTTGCACCAGCGCAGGATTAGTTTTGGCAAATTCTGTTTCCAATAAATAGAACTGTTCATCGCTTAACTAACAGGAGCTGATTTATGTACAAACACATCCAAGTCCCGGAGTGGGGAGAGAAAATTACGTACGACGGAAATGAATACCAGATCCCGGATAAACCGATCATACCGTTTATTGAGGGCGACGGCATTGGCCCGGACATTTGGAGAGCCTCCCAAAAGGTTTTTGACGCCGCGGTGGAAAAAGCCTATGGCGGAAAACGTAAAGTTGCCTGGATGGAAGTGTACGCCGGCGAGAAAGCCAACGATCTTTATAATGAATGGCTGCCCGAAGAAACCATCGAAGCAATTCGCGAGCATCTCATCTCTATCAAAGGCCCCTTAACCACCCCGGTCGGCGGCGGATTCCGCAGCCTGAATGTGGCCATCCGGCAAATTCTCAATCTCTACGCCTGCATCCGCCCGGTAAAGTATTATAAAGGCGTGCCCAGCCCGGTAAAACATCCGGAAAAGATGGATGTGATCATCTTCCGGGAAAACACCGAAGACGTCTACGCCGGTATTGAGTATAAGCACGGCACCAAAGAAGCGGCCCGCCTGATCGAATACCTGAAAACCGAATTGGGCGCCAGCCTGCGGGAAGACTCCGGTATCGGCATCAAACCGATTAGTGTGACCGGAACCAAGCAATTGGTGCGCAAAGCCCTGGAATACGCCATCGCCCATAAGAAAGAAAGCGTCACCCTGATGCACAAAGGCAATATCATGAAATTCACCGAAGGCGCTTTTAAAGATTGGGGCTATGAAGTCGCCAAAGAAGAGTTTGGGGATTATTTTATTACCGAGGATGACCTGTGGAGCCAGTTTGACGGCAAAGTTCCGGCAGGCAAAATAATCATTAAAGACCGTATTGCCGACAACATGCTCCAGCAAGTCTTAACCCGCACCGATGAATATGATATTATCGCCACCCCCAACCTGAACGGCGACTACATCAGCGACGCCTGCGCCGCACAGGTGGGCGGCCTGGGAATGGCCCCCGGCGCAAATATCGGGGACGTGGTGGGCGTCTTTGAAGCAACCCACGGCACCGCTCCCAAGTACGCCGGGCAAGACAAAGTCAACCCCTCCTCGGTTATTTTATCGGGCGTGTTTATGTTCCAGTATATGAACTGGGATAAAGCTGCGGACTTGATTGAATCCGGTATCGATAAAGCTATCCGGCAAAAGCGGGTTACCTACGACCTGGCTCGCCAGATGGAAGGCAATGTGAAACCGTTGAAAACTTCCGAATATGCACAGGCAATTATTGATAATTTTTGATTTGCTTTGTGACAATTAATTTCAAACACCATCGGCAGGTTCTTAATCATTCTCACCATCCGCCCGGTTACCGGTGAGAGTGTTTACACCTGCCGATTGGTGTTTATAAGCAACAAATAAGCCGCATCGAACTCATGAAATTTCCTATATCCGACCATGATCCGGTAGAACAGCGGCCGCCCTACACCGCGCTGGCCAAAGCCTACGATGTGATGATGTCGCACGTCGACTACCGGCGCTGGGCAGTATATATGGTGCAGATGTTCAAGCGGGAGGGAATCAGAGAAGCCGTTCCTTTTCTGGATGTCGGCTGCGGCACCGGGCGGTTTATCGAGCGCATGGCCGCCCTGGGCTGGGTTGGCGAGGGATGCGACCCCTCCCCAGAAATGATCAACATCGCCCGAAAACACTTTCCCGAAGCCCGCTTCTTTGTCGACGGCCTGCCGGAACTCCGCCGGGTCCCCGCCCGCCGCTATCCCATTATTACCTGCTTATATGACACCATCAACTATATTACCGATCCGGAGCAGTTGCAGCAATCCTTCCGGCGGGTCTGCGAAGTTCTTCCCCCCGGGGGCATATTTGTTTTCGATGTGGTCAGCGAAAGCCATTGCCGGCAGCATTTCCAGCACTACGCCGACAGCGAAGTAATCACCAAAGCGCTTGCCTATTCCCGGGAAAGCCATTACAATTCCAGCGAACGGATTCAGTACAACTGGATTCGCATCTATACCCCGGAAGGAATTTTCGAAGAGGAGCATCAGCAGCGGATTTACCCGGCGGCCCAATTAAGGAAAATCATTAAAAAGTGCAGCGGATTTACCATCACCCATATGTATGAAGATTTTACCCTGCAAGCCGCCAATTCTTATAGCGGGCGCATCCATTTTGTACTAAAAAAAATTTGACATGATTGAAATCTACAACATATCGGTTACCCTGTCCAAACGCCGCATACTCGATCAGATCAGCCTGAGTATCAATAAAGGGGAATTTATCTATTTAATCGGTAAAACCGGGGCCGGCAAAACCACCCTGCTGCGTTTAATTTACATGGATATTTTGCCGGACAAAGGCAATGTCATTGTGGATCAATTCAGCTCTTCCAAAATCAAGCGGCGGCAGATTCCCTACCTGCGGCGCAAAGTGGGGGTTGTTTTCCAGGATTTCAAACTGCTGGAAGACCGCAATGTGTTCGAGAATGTGGCCTTTGCCCTGCGGGTGATCGGGGCGCCGCGCCGGGAGCTGAAAATCCGGGTGCTCTCCGTGCTGACCCGGGTGGGATTGCATCACAAACGCTATCGCAAACCGCACCAGCTTTCCGGCGGGGAACAGCAGCGCGTGGCCATTGCCCGGGCGCTGGTCAACGAACCGTTTGTACTGCTGGCCGACGAGCCCACCGGCAATTTGGACCCGGAAGTGGCCCGGAACATTCTCGGGTTGCTGGAAACCATCAACCGGAGCGGCACCGCGGTGGTGATGGCCACCCATAATTATGACCTGATCCGGCAATATCCGCACCGGACGGTGGTCATGGAAAACGGGCAGATTGCCAAAGAATTTTCAGCGGAGCAAATTCGCTCGAATAGTTAGCCCTTTCCGGGGTCCCCAGCGACCATCGTTTATCGCTTGAGACCCCGGAAGGGGCTGATAAGTTGCCGATTTTGTGTTTGTGTAGTTGCCTTTATGTAATGGCAATGTCCCCCCTTAATCCCCCGTTCGGCTGAGCTCACGACGAAGCCCGAAATCGGGAGGAGACCGGTCTCTCGCCGATTTCGGAGAGGGCCGGGGCGGGGAAATTTCACTTGATAACGGTCCGGCTATACAAATACCCGATTTCAATCATATCAAACAGGATTACCGCCGAGCCATGCGTTTATTGTTTCTGATAAAAGAAGGACTGGCCGGATTTACCCGGGCCCGCTTAGCCAGCACCTTAACGGTCATCACCGTCACCCTGTCGCTGTTCTTACTGGGGATTTTCGGGGTGATTGTAAAAAACCTCTCGGAAACCTACCACCGGGTTTATAAGCGGATCCAGTTAGAGGTGTTTATCGATCCCACCCTTTCTGCAGAGGGTTTGCAGCGCTTGCAGGATAAAGTGCTTGCCACGCCCGGCGTGGCCGATTTAACCTACATTTCGCCGGAACAGGCGCTGGCCGAATTCCAAAAAGAACTGGGGCAGGATTTGCAGCCGGTGCTGGAAAAAAACCCCCTGCCGCCCCGCTTGCAGGTGCTGCTGCAAACCGGCTACACCCGGTTAGAGCAGGTAGAACAAATCGCCCGGCATATCGAGCAATTTCCGGAAGTGGATGACGTCATCTATCAAAAACAGGTGATTCGCCTGCTAAACCGCTATTTTGTGGTGGGGATGACCATTGCCGCCATCGTGGGCGGGCTGGTATTTTTTATCTCCACCGTGCTGATTTTTAACACCATCCGCCTGACTATCCACTCCCGGCGCACCGCCATCGAGATTATGCGCCTGGTGGGGGCCACCGGCGCTTTTATCAAAACGCCGTTTATTATCGAAGGCCTGGTGCAGGGGCTGCTGGGAAGCCTGCTGGCCGGGGGGTTGATTTGGCTGCTTACCGATGCGGTTCGGCAATATTTGTTTCCCTCGCTGGTGCTGCCCATCTCCTACCTGGCCTTTCTGCTGGTGGTCGGCTCGATGCTGGGGTTGCTGGGAAGCTATATCTCGGTGGGACGCTATCTCAAGTTTTGAGTTTGCCGGAGCGGAAAATTACTATAGCATAATTCGGATATAAAGGAACACCACCAAACAGCAGGTGCACAATGGGCGTCGAGATTGAACGGAAGTTCTTAGTAAAAGATGATTCCTGGCGGAAGGGGGCAACGGGCGTGCTCTACCGGCAGGGCTATATGCTCAACGAAAGCCAACGTACTGTGCGGATTCGAATTGCCGGCGAGCAGGCTTTTCTCACCATCAAAGGGGCAACGCAGGGAGCTACCCGGCAGGAATTCGAATATCCCATCCCGGTGGAGGACGCCCGGGTGCTGCTGGATCATTTTTGCCCCCCGCCGCACATCGAAAAGTATCGCTACACCATCGAGTACGCCGGCCACACCTGGGAGATCGATGAATTCCTGGGGGAAAACGCCGGACTGATCATCGCCGAGGTGGAATTGAGCCGCGAAGACGAGGCAATCCGCTTTCCGCCCTGGCTGGGAGAAGAGGTCACCCACGATTCCCGCTACTTCAACGCCAACCTGTCCCTCCGCCCCTATCGAAGCTGGTAGCCGGTTTCCCTCCCCGGCGCCCTGTTGCAGTTGGAACAGTAATTGCCTTATTCAGTAGCGTCCGGGGAAGCAACGCCGCATAGTCATCATTAAAGAACAGGGATAAGTTGATGTTTTACAAACGACTACATAGCAGCCACTCCTCCGGTCCATGCTCGCAGAATGTGATCATCCGCAAGTATACTGTGAAATATTTTTACGCATCGAACCTAAATTGCTATCTCAGTCAATGATTGAGTGAGGTCTTCCCGGCATAAACGGGAAATTTTTCAGGGGGTAACACCATGATTTGTTCATCTTGTCTGGCGTATAACAACAACGAGCGCACCTTTTGCAAATCCTGCGGGGTTCGCTTGGAGGAAAGCGGAGGGACGAAACAAACCAAGAAACCCAGGTATTACTGCAAGCGCTGTCGCCGGCATCTTATTTCCAGGATATGCCCGATGCACGGGATGGAGCACATGGTTTCCATCGATGCGCCGGAGCCGGTGCAGGCGGAAGCGGGCCGCGGCTGGGAGAAGGCGACCAACAACAACGGCCTGCGGGCCGCTCCCCTGCCCCCTCCCCGCCCGCAGGAAGGTTCGCTCGATATCCTTTCCGATGAAGCGCCGCGCCCGACGCCCAACGGCGCGGCAACACCGAAGATCGTCGTCGGCCGGGAAGATCCGGATGATCCGCCGAGTTCCAACCGCCGTCCCACCCTTCCAGCCGACGACGCCGAGAACGCGCCCGGCGAGTCCATCATTGACGACGATTTGCAGTCCACCCTGCGCTCATTAATCGAAGACCGGCTGGAATCGCTACGGAAGGAGCGGGCCCATCAGCCGTCCGCGGAACCGGAACCGGTCCCGCCCAAGCGCAAGCCTGCCCAGCCCACGGCCGCCCCCCCAACCAACGGGGCGCCCAAGCAGAATAGCGCGCCCACCCAAAAAGAGGAAAGCCGTCCCCCCGGGTCACAGCCCAAAACCCGGCTTACCAACGCAACCGGGAAGGCCGGCCCCTCAACTACCCGGAAAAAAACTCCCCGGAAACGACGCCGTTTATCGGCGCTGCAACTGGCCGCAGCGGTACTGACGCCGGTCTTTTTGATTGCGCTTGGAGTATTTCTTTATGCTTTCTTACAGCCGGTAAACGTAACCGTGAACGACGCCGCGACAATCTTCTCCCGGGCGGAACAGGCCTGGACGGAAGGAAATTACAGCGCCGCCAGCCAACTCTACCTGCAAGTGCAAACCCAGTATCCCGAGGATCCCCTGGCAACCGAGGCCGGGCAGCGCATCTCCGCCATTTCCGCCCGGCAGGCGGAAGAAATGAAACGGCGCGACCAGGTTCTGCAATTAATGTCCGGCGCAGCAGCCGCCTTTAGTAACGAACAATTCCTGACCCCGCCGGAGGAGAGCGCCGTCTACTACATCAACCAAATTTTGCAAATTGATCCCAACTTCCAGCCGGCCCAAAAGATGCGCGAAGAGATCATTGACCGCTATTTTGATTCCGCCCGGCAGGCCTTCGAATCCGAGGACTTTAAACAGGCCGCCCGCTTTTACCAGGATATTCTCAGAATTACCCCGAACGATCCCCGGGTGCTCGACGAGATGGAAACGGCCCTGAAAGCGCACAGCGTGCAAAAGATGCTCGACGATCTAAGCCGGTTAGCCAATTCCCAGGAAGAGCTTAAACAGCTTCAGAAAGAAAAATACCGGCTTAAGACCGAGGTAAAAGCAGTGCAGCGCAAACTGAGCGCCAGCAGTATTCAAACAGCGAGTTCCCCGGCCGAACTACCGCGCAAGGGCTTGCTGAAACCGTCTACAGGAGCCCGCAAACCGCGCCCGATTCTTTCCCAAACGGATCAACAACCCGAAACGATCAAAACGGCCCGGCCGGCCAAAGCCGATCCCAACGCTCCCCTGGTCGAGGAAGACCGCATTGATGGGAAAAAGCGCTATCTCAGTCAACCCGCCCCGATCATTCCGGCCGGTCTGAAAGGAAAATCCTCCGGGATTATCCTGGCCGAGTGCCTGGTAAACACATTGGGCGAGGTGGAGTCGGTAAGCATCGTTTCGCCGTCTCAGGAAGCCGGTTTCAATCAATTGGCAGAGCGCCTGTTAAAACTGTATCGCTATAAACCGGCCACCTTTCGCGGCAAACCGGTCCGCTTTAAAGCAGTGGAAGTGCTCTCCTTTTAAACAGATACTTCGCTGCCAAGGACAGCGGTAAAAACGTAGAAGACCCAACAATCCCCCCCATACCCCCTAAGCGTCGGCTTCTTGCAAGCCGGCGCTTCCTTTTTTGAACCCCGGCATTCTGTGATCCAAAGTTGACAAAAATCATTTTAAAGGCTAATTAAACTCATTGTTTCAGTATTTATCCATGCCGAAATTGGGGCTGCCCGGCAAACCCGGATCGCGGGCGGTAAATTCGAGTTCATTATTCATGTTACGCAATTTTGCCACAAAAACGCAGAGGTCGCAGAGATTCTTAAAAAGAGAGTTAAAAAACTTGAATTACATTTGACAATTTAAGGACCATAAAAATATTTAGTTAGACAGAGCTTTATATTTAATCGTTTCTCGGAGTTCCCTGTGACTCAACAGCAAAAAACCGGTAAACGCGTAACATCAGTTAATTGCATAGGTTAGAGTCTGCTCTAAAAACAGTAAATTTGTATAGTTAAGCAAATTTCATTTTTTGTAACTACCCAGGTGTTATTGCCAATGGCGTCTAATTCCCCTCACCCCGTTTTTCGCTTGCGCTTCGGTCGCCCCCCGGGGAGAGGGGTGAAGGGTATTCAACGGTCATATATACAGTTGCCTTGGCTATGAACAAGTCGATTTGTACAAAAATTATTTTAATGGGCACTCTACCGGATAACCTGAGTAGTTACCTTTTTTAAAATACAACAAAAACAATTCGTGAAGCTTCGTGTAATTCGTGGATTAAGCTTTTTAGAATAAACTCGTAGTTTATCATAACCAACACAAAGGAGTCAAGCATGTTTCGGATCCTTATTGCGGATAGTCTTCCGGCCTCGGTGCTGGAGCGCTATAATAGCTTAGAAGATGTCGTTGTCGATAATCGCGCCGGGATTTCCAAAGAAGAACTGATGGAGATTTTACCGGGGTACCAAGGACTGGTGGTGCGCAGCCGCACCAAAGTAACTCCGGAAGTGATCTCCCGGGGGAGCAAATTGCAGGTGATTGGCCGGGCCGGGGCCGGAGTGGATAACATCGACACAGAGGAGGCTACCCGCCGGGGAATTATTGTGATGAACACACCGGGCGGCAACACCATCGCCGCCACCGAGCACCAAATCGCTATGATGCTGGCGGCGCTGCGCAATATCCCCCAGGCAAACATCTCCATTCGCCAGGAAAAATGGGACCGCAAAACCTATATGGGACGGGAAATTTTTGAGAAGACCGTGGGAATTATCGGCCTGGGAAAAATCGGCCGCGAAGTCGCCATACGCCTGAAAGCCTTCGGCGCCCGCCTGGTGGGCTACGATCCGATCATCACCCAGGAATTGGCCGACCGGCTGGGAGTGGAATTGGTCAACTTCGAGGATTTGCTGAAGCAGGCCGACATTATCACCGTTCATGCTCCCAAAATGCCCGAAACCCTGAACATGCTTAACGCAGAACGGCTGGCGATGTGTAAGGACGGCGTAGTGATCGTCAACTGCGCCCGGGGCGGTATTGTCAACGAGCAGGATCTGATTGCCGCGCTGGATTCCGGTAAAGTCTCCACAGCCGCGGTAGACGTTTATGCCAGCGAGCCGCCCACCAGTTGGGATTTAGCCAAGCATCCCAGGGTTGTGGCCACCCCTCACCTGGGCGCTTCGACTAAGGAAGCCCAGACCAAAGTGGCCAACCAGGTATTACAGCAGATGCTGCAATATTTCCGCAAGCATGTGGCCGTCAATGCAGTAAACTTTATTTCCATCGATGAAAAGATTCTGCCGCGTATTACCCCGTATTTTGAACTGGCAGAACGGTTGGGGAACCTTTTTAGCCAGATCCGCCCGGGGCGCTTGCAGGATGTCTCCATCCGCTTTTACGGAAATGTGGTCGATCTGCCCCTGGAGCCCATCGCCTCGCACTTGATGGCCGGGGCATTGCGGGCCGGCAGCGATGAAGAGACGCCCCATGATGTGGACCTGCTCAACATGGTCAATTCCCTGGCGCTGGCAAAAGAGAAGGGCATCAGCCTGGAAATCTCCAAGAAGGAACAGCCCCTGACCAGCCACACCAACCTGATCGCTTGTGATTTCCACACCGACAAGGGGATAGTGCACCTCTCCGGAACGGTGTACGCCCAAAACCGCTACCACCTGGTGGAATACGACCGCTATAACGTGGAAGCGGAACTGGCAGAAAAAATGCTGATTGTCGAAAACGACGATGTGCCCGGAATTATCGGGAAAGTAGGTACGATCCTGGCCGAAGAAAAAATCAACATCAGCCATGTCTCATCCGGGCGGGACACTTCCGCAAAAACAGCGGTGAATATTTTCAATGTGGAAGGCGAGTGGAACGGCGGCCTGTACGAGAAACTGGAAAGCGTGGATTATGTGCGCCGGATAGAGATGCTGGAAATCCAGCGGTAAGCGCCACAAAGCAGCTTGAATTACATTAGATAATTTTTATCGACAGCCGCCGGCAATGTTGCCGGCGGCTGTGTTATTTAAAAGGCAACCCCACACCTCGTTCCCCCGCTCCACGGCCCCGCGGTGGAGCGTTTTTCCGAAGCTCCCGCCTCGCGAAAACACGGAGGCCGGATGTAAGACAGAGACCTCCTCCGGGCTTTCGGCCTCCTTGCCCCTGCGCAGCACTGATCATCCTGCAAACCCACGCGGGAACCCGGAGTCGACTTCAGGACGACAGCACTCTACTCCGTTATACCGGACAACGAGTCTCGAAAAACAGTATTGCCAATCCCGCAATTTGTGCGTAAGTTGAACCTCGGGTAAGAAATTTTAAAGGATATACAAATGGTTGATATTAAAAAAATAAAACCCAGATTTATTACCGATGAAGAAGGGAACAAAGTTGAAGTGATTTTGCCCATCAATGTATTTAATTCTCTCATCGAAGATATTCAAGACCTGGCTGTCAGAGCTGAACGAATCGACGAAGCTACGGTTACTCACCAAGAATTGCTCGAGGGGCTGAAAGCTGATGGCCTCATATGAGATTCGATGGAAAAAGAGTGCCGTAA
>JAJRYW010000026.1 GCA_024275555.1 Calditrichota bacterium
ATGTTCATCGGCTGTATGTCCGGCGGATTGTTTGCCGGTCAGGAGCACCTGGCCTCGCTTCTCCCGGATTACCTGGGCATGGCGCCCGTTCCGGCAACCCGGGTGGAATCTGCCTGTGCATCCGGCGGGCTGGCCCTGCGCATGGGGCTTCTCTCGATTCTTTCCGGAGAGCACGAGATGGTGCTGGTAGGCGGCGTGGAAAAAATGACCGACGTTTCCGGCAACGCCGCCACCTATGCGCTCTCCACTGCGGCGGACCAGACCTACGAAGGTTTTCACGGCGTCACCTTTCCGGGATTGTACGCCATGGTTGCCCGGGAGTATATGGAACGCTACGGCGCTACTCGCAAACAATTGGCCGAAGTGGCGGTGAAAAACCACGCCAACGGGGCCTTAAACGAAAAAGCGCAATTCCAGCGCCGCATCAGCGTGGATGAGGTGCTGCAATCTCTGCTGGTGGCAGACCCCCTGCGGGTGCTGGATTGCTCGCCCATCACCGATGGAGCTTCGGTCGCCATCCTCTGTCCGCTGGAGGTGGCCCGGAAAATCAGCCAGAAGCCCCTGGTCAAAATCAGCGGCAGCGGACACGCTTCGGATACAATTGCCCTGCACAGCCGGAAAGACATCCTGGCCTTCAGCGCCGTGGAAAAATCGGCGCAGCAAGCCTATAAGATGTCCGGCAAAGCTCCCGGCCAGATCGATGTCGTGGAGGTGCATGATTGCTTCACCATTGCCGAGCTGGTGGTGCTGGAAGCGATGGGTTTGCTGGAACGTGGGCATTCCGGCCCGGCAACAGAGGCCGGCTACACCGCCCTGGACGGACGGCTGCCGGTCAACACCAGCGGGGGACTGAAAGCAAAAGGCCACCCGGTGGGCGCCACCGGGGTCTCCCAGGCTGTCGAAGTTGTGCAGCAACTCCGGGGCGAGGCCGGAGACCGCCAGGTTCCCAATGCACGCGTGGGATTAATCCAAAACATGGGCGGCAGCGGAGGCAGTTCCGTTGTCCATATCCTGGATGCCGTATGATTACATCACCCATCTATGTTCGCGAGCTTCCCGGGCATCATCGCCTGGAAGGAGGACAATGCAGCAACTGCGGGCTGCGCTTCTTTCCGCAACGCATGGTATGCCCGGGGTGCCGGAGCCGGGAAATTCAATCGATTAAACTGGCCGATACCGGCAAAGTGAGCACATTCACCATCATCCGGGTGGCCCCGGAGCAGTTTGCCGATCAGGCCCCCTACGCCGTGGGCATTGTCGAGTTGGATGACGGGGTGCGGCTAATGTGCCAGATTGCCGATTGCGATTTCGAGAAAATTCACACCGGGATGCCGGTGCGGATGGAGTTCCGCAAGATTTCCGAAGACGGCCCGAAAGGGATTATCGCTTACGGGCATAAAGCCGTACCGCGGTAAGCAGGTCTCCGGGGAGGCATTTGTCAATGTCAAGCTGATGAATTTTGATTAAATTACCGGGCCATATCTGATATACTGGTAGGCGCAGGCTTTAGACTGCGCATAACGGTGTTTCGCAATTCCGGCAGACCGGAATGCGGATACCGGTTTACATGCTTTTTAAAGTGTCCCCCGGTTAATTTTTCAAAAATCATAAGCTTGACACTCCTTGGAATAGCTGCTTCCGGGAATAGCTCAGATCGCATCGGAGACGAAGCTCTGCAGCCAGCGGGTGGTCACCGACTTGGGCCGCACAATGGGGCTATTCAAGGCCCGGTTGAGGATGAGTTGGGCGCAGATGCCCAACACCTGGGACGTCGAGAACATGACCGTGTAGTAGCTGAGGTCGTGGATGCCGAAATAGTGCAGCAGCGTCCCGGAGATGCCGTCGATATTGGGATAGGGATTCTTGGCTTTGCCCTGTTTGATCAAGAGCGGCGGAACCACCTTACTCAGCTTTTCCACAATCCGGAAGAGCGGATCATCCGGGCAAACTTTCTTTCCGAATTGATAGAGAGCGATATAACGGGGGTCTTCTTTGCGCAACACCGCATGGCCGAAGCCGGGGATAATATGCCCGCGGTTCAGGTAGTCCCATACATAGTCTCGTAAATCCTGTTCATCGGGAATGCCGTTAAAATATTTTTTAATCGACAGCACGAACTTGACGCTTTCCTGGTTGGCCAGGCCGTGCAGCGGCCCGGCCAGGGAGTTCATGGCCCCGGAGATGGAGTAATACAAATCGGACAGGGATGAGTTGACGATCCGGCTGGTCAGTACGCTGGCGTTGGCGCCTTCATGGTCGCTGTGTACGATGGCAAAGATGCGGTTAAACTCGCGGAAGGCCCCGTCGGGATCGGGGATGCCCATCATGTGGGCAAAATTTTCGGCGAAGCCCAGTCCCGGCTGGGGAGGAATGGGGGGCTTTTTGGCAATCTTGACCCGGTGAATCCAGGCGGCAATGATGGGCAGCCTGGCAATGATGTTCAGGGCATCCTCCAGGGTAGCCTCCCAATGTTCATCGCGGGACATCCCTTCGTTGTAGCGGCGCAGAAACACGGACTCCCGCTGCATGGGCAGCATCGACATGCTCAACAGCACCATCGGGTGCATTCCGTTGTTGGGGAGGCTGTTGAGCATCTGCCAGACATATTCCGGCACTTCGGCGCGCTGCTCCAGTTCCCGGCGAAGATTTTCCAGCGCTTCTCTATCCGGGAGTTCC
>JAJRYW010000531.1 GCA_024275555.1 Calditrichota bacterium
ATCTTTATCATCCGCACCGACTGGCCGGCCTGCACGCGCAGAAAATAGTGGCCGGAGGGCAAGGGGCTGCCCTGGGCGTCGCGGCCATCCCACTCCAGCAGATGGTTCCCGGCATTCAGGTTCCCCTGCCACAGCGTGGCTACTTGTTGCCCGATCACGTTGTACACCTCCGCGACCACCCGGGCCGCCCGGGTCATCCGCACGGGAATACTGGTAGAGGGATTGAAGGGGTTGGGATAATTTTGCGCCAGGGTAAAATCACGGGTGAGCACATCCACCAGGTCTCCCAGGCCGGTTGGGCCGGCAAGGAACAGGTCGAGAGAAACCGGGCCGTCGCCAACGGCATAGGCGGCGGTGCGCTGGTGCTGTGGAGAATAGACAAAGACATAATCCAAGCCAAAATCGCTGACCAGCACATTGTCCTGGTTATCCGCCGCCAGTCCCGGGCCGCCGGTTAAGGGATTGTTAAGGTCGCGCTCAAAGGTGTGAGCGACCAAATCATAGACCAGCACGCCGCTGCCGAAGGTGGCCAGGTAGGCTTTATCCTGGCTGTTCACCAGCACATTGGTGATGGTGGTATTGACCACTTCGCTATACACCACCGTCTCGGCGCCGGCGTCGATGATATCCAGTTGGCCGGGGGTGCCGCCAAAATCTCCCGTGCAGGCCACGATGATATTCCCATTGCTGTCCAACGCCAGCGCCTGGGGATTCACTCCCACCGGGATGCTGGTTGCCGAAAAGTTGTTCACATCGACAGCGCTGACCACACCGGGATCATAGCCGCTGCCGTTAAAACCGGAGTTGGCCACATACAATTTGCCGTTGCTGTAGACCATCCCTTCCGGGCCGGTTCCCACGGGAACGGTTTGCTGCACCTGGCCGCTCGACAGGTCCACAAAAGCTACCTGCCCGGTAAAAAGCAGGCTGACTGCGGCAAGATTATCGGTGATAAACTCAATCGCCCAGGGATTTGTGCCCGCCCCCAGGTTGATTCGGGACAGCGTGCTTAAGGTAGCAAGATCGATTACCTGTATCTCATTGGCGCCGGAATTAATCACATAAGCGCGCTGGTTCCGCACCCGGATATGATTGGTATACAACCCCAATGTGGCGGCGTTTACAGTAACCGTTCCGGTTTGCAAATTTATCATCGTGAGACTTTCTCCCAGGGCATTAACCACATAAGCGCTGGCAGGCAGTTGCGCCCACAGGGCCGCGCCGCTTAAATAAATGATAAAACTGATCAGCGTAACGAATCGAGACATCATTCCTCCTAATTGTTTTGATAGTGAAGTGAGAGGGCAATAAGAATGGATCGCCCGGGCATGGGGTATCCCCGCAGCAAGGCGTAATTTTGATTGGTAATATTTTTCACCGCCAGGGATACCTCCCCGCGCAGCGTTTTCCAGTTTTGCTCCCGGGCCAATGATACATCCCAGAGCAGGTACGGCGGAAGCGGCTCGCCGGTATTGGCCGCCGTCACATGCCGCTCGCTGACGTAACGCGCATTGATATCCAGCTTGCTCCTGCCGGCGGTGAGGAGCAGCGCATTGTTCCAGGTGTGCTCGGGAATAAAGACAATGCGCTTGCCGGAGCGGTTAGGCTCCGCACTTTTATTGATTGCCGATATGTAGCTGTAGACGCTGCGGAGGGTTAGTTTTCCGGCGATGAGGGCCTGCTCCAAATTCACATCGACCCCGCTCTTACGGGCTTGCGCCTCATTGCGCGGCTCCCACACCCCGTTTACCCCGCGATGCCAGAAGATCAGGTTGCGGAGCTGCTCGCG
>JAJRYW010000532.1 GCA_024275555.1 Calditrichota bacterium
ACCGAATACCAGGAAGAGTTTACTCCCCGGGACACTTTCTTTGTGAGCATCTCCCGGCAGAATCTGCTTCCCGGCAGCGTGGTCATTCGCGACGGCCTGGGCAATGTGGTTTCCCCGGATAATTATGAGATCGATGTTGCCCGCGGGCAGATTCGCGCCAGTTCTCCGGGAGCGCTGCCGAGTGAAAAATACCTGATTGAATATCAGTACCACCCGGTCTTCTTCAGCCCCTATATGCAGGGAAATACTGCCCTGAATGTGCCGGTGCTGGACACGGATAATTTTGACGGGGTGACCCTGAACTTTGACAACATCTGGCGCACCGAATCCGACACCGCCGGTTCCGGCTGGAACAGCGATGCCGTGAATTATACTTACCAGCAGGCTTTTGTGCCGATCAATGTGGGCGGGCGGCTCTTTGAGCCGGTATTCTTTCCGTCCAATTACGAATTGCGGATATTTGATACCGTGGTAGATACCACCTCGAACTTTTTCAATGTACCCAATTTGCCGCCTACGCCGCGCAAATTCCTGCTCTATAACAAAACCGGCGATTATCAAATTGAGTATGTACATGCCGATATTGACGGCGACTCGCTGCCTTCGCCGCTGGAGCCGATCATCTTCCTGGAACGCGACCCCAGCGGAGAATTTACGGTCTATACCTGGCAGTTGCAGTTGGAGACCCCGGAAAACGATCCTTATCAATTCCAGGGCGGCGAGGTGCTCAGCTTGATCGCCAAATTCCCTTTTAACCGGTTTGACCGTTTCCGGCTGAAAACCGAGATGCCGTCTGTCAGCGATGAGGATGCCAAAAATGAGTTGGACGCCATCCGGGTGGTGCCGAACCCCTACATTGTTTCGCACGAGTTCGAACCGGCGCTGCCGCCCGGGATCACCAGCGGCCGCGGGGAGCGCATTATCTATTTTACCCACCTGCCCGATCAGGCCAAAGTACATATCTTTACCGCCCGGGGCGGTCATGTGGTTACCCTGGAAGATGACAACTCCATCTTCGAAGGCACTATCACCTGGAACCTGAAGACCAGGGAGAATCTGGATATTGCTTTTGGGGTCTATTTTTACGTGGTCGAATCGCCGGTAGGTACCAAACGCGGTAAACTTGCGGTTATCAAGTAATGAAGAGTTCCGGTCATCAACAAGGAAAACGACGTTTTTAAATACTGAGGTTGATCATGAACGTTCGCCGTCACATCACATCATCAATCCTGCTCATTTTGCTCCTGCTGGGCGCTTTCCAGGCCGGGTGGAGTCAAGATAAAATTGCCACTGCTGCGGCGCCTTTTTTAGGGATCAGTATCGGCGTGCCGGCTTCGGCCCTGGGCGGCGCCTATGTATCGATGGCCCGCGACGCCTCGGCGCTTTACTGGAATCCCGGGGCGATTGCCCAATTGCCTAACTCGCAGGTTGCCTTTACCCACACGGAGTGGTTTGTCGACACCAACTACGAGTGGGCCGGGGTGGTGCTCAAACTGAATCCGGCCTCGGCGGTCGGGGTTAATTTAGCCATTCTTGACTACGGCAGCGAAGAAGTGACCACCGTGCACCAGCCCGACGGCACCGGCGAATTCTGGACGGCCCAGGATTTATACCTGGCGGTTTCCTACGCCCGCAGCCTTACCGACCGCTTTTCCATCGGCGGATCGGCCAAATACATCCAGCAGAAAATCCATAATGAATCTGCTTCGGCGTTTGCCTTAGACATCGGGGTGCTCTATGTCACCCGCCTGAATGGGATGCGGCTGGGGATGAGTATCAGCAACTTTGGCAGCGATCTGCGCCTGGACGGTAAAGACCTGACCCGCCCGATTGATTTAGACCCCAACAGCGGGGGAAACAATCCCCTGATCACGGCCCGCTTAAAAACCGAACCGTACCCGCTGCCGCTTTTCTACCGGGTGGGCGTCTCTATGGATGTGATCAAGAGCGGGGAAAGCTCGCTGATGATTACCACCGATGCGCTGGTGCCCAGCGACCAGTCCACGGTGCTGAATATGGGCGGCGAATTAAACTGGAATGACGTTTTCTTCCTTCGCGGCGGCTATAAATCCATTCTGCGCAGCCGGGCCGAAGAAGGCTTTACCGCCGGGGTCGGGTTTCGCTACATGGTGCCCGGTTTAGGCAATGTCAGCCTGGATTACGCCTACAATAATTTTGGCTTGTTGGAAGAGATTCATATACTTGGTTTCGGGTTCAATTTTTAAGAGCGTCAGTGGTAGTACCTTATTATTCATTAACTCACATAAGTTCAATTAATTAACAGGAGATTCCGTTATGAGGAAAACTTCGCTACTGTTTGCAGTTCTGATGTTGTTGCTGGCATCCAGCCTGGTAATGGCCCAGACTGTAAACGTGACGATTCGCCTGAACACGTCCACTGTTCCCGATACGGTTGGTTCAAATGCAGTGGTGCAGCTTCGCGGCGATACGCCCCCCCTTACCTGGGGAAATGACACCGGCGGTATTTTAAACCACGTCGGCGGCGATTACTGGGAAGCCACTTTGGCTTTTCCGGAAAACGCAACGGTGCAGTATAAGTTCTTTGTCAACGCCCAGGGCGACGGCAATGGCAACGGTTGGGAAACCAATGTAAATACCGGAAGCACCAACCGGGAATTGCACACTGCAACCAGCGACACTACGCTGCCGGTCTTGTTTTTTAACACCGTCAACGGCGGCGATCAATTGGCCAATCCCTGGCAAGAGCCGGACTCGGTGGAAGTATGGTTCCGGGTTAATGTGGCTCGCCTGGTGCAGGATCAGGTGTTTGATCCGGCCGTGCAATCTATTGGTGTACGCGGCGGTACTTCCGGCCTGTCCTGGGGCAACACTATCATCTTTAACCAGGAAAGCAACGACGACAACAACCAGTTCGGCGGCGGCCCCAATTTCTTCTCCGGCCGGGTGGTTTTCCCGGGCGTGACTCCCGGCGATACCGTGTTCTATAAGTTTGTCTACGGCGTGGGCGGCGATCCCAACAACAATGGCAACTGGGAGTCCGACGGTCTGACCGACCCGGGTGTGCCCAACCGTTTCTTTGTGGTACCGACCACCATGCAGGACACCACCCTGCGCTGGCAATACTGGAACAACAATCCCCCGCTGGACATCGTAGGGAACGATACCGCAACAGTGCTTTTCCGGGCTGATATGACCCGCGCCCTGAACGAAAACGGCTTCAGCCTGGGCGACACCCTCCTGGTTCGCTGGGGTTTCAACGGCTCCGGAAATATTGCTGAAGACACCCTGGTACAGGAACTGGGCAGCAACGTCTGGTCTAACCTGAACCCGGTGGAAGTCAGCGGCGTGCAAGCCGGCGGCGATCCGCTTCAGTATCAGTACTACCTGGTTAAGCGCGGCGCCGAAGAGCGGGAAATCTTTTTTGATTTCTTCGACGGTTCCGGAAGCAACAGCCAGGAACGCCGCAAACTGACCATCCCGGCCAGCATTCCCCCGCTCATTCAGGTGGATGACGTGGAAGACAGCGAATCTTCCATGCGCCGTATGCCGCGGTTCCGCAACACCAGCCCGGTCTCTCAAGCGGTGACGGTCACCTATACCGTGGATATGCGCCCGGCCTACTACCAGGTACTCATCGGCGGCGATACCCTGGTGGATATTCAGGGACAGCGCAGCGTGTTCCCCGGCCAGCAAGACTCCATCTTTACCTGGGGCGTCTGGATGAACGGCCCCGGCAGCGAATTCGGCGACTGGGTAACCTGGGGCGCTACCCTGGAAAACACCCTGGAAAACAAAATGTGGGATGACGGAAGCAACGGCGGCGACGTTACCGCCGGAGACTCAGTCTATTCCGTACAAGTTTTCTATTCCCCGGAGAGTAGTGACTTGATTGGTCAAGTATTCAAGTTCGGTATCCGCGCCGGTGATAACGAAGGCGGTTTCGGCAACAACCACGTGGAAAATGTGGATGACAGCGCTCCGAACACCTTCATCCATAGCCAATGGGGCTCTATCGATCCGCTCTTCTACTGGGTCTGGGATTTCGATAATGGTCAACTGACCGGGATTGAAGACGGCGATGTAAATATTATCCGCACCCCGGTTCTGGAAGGCAACTATCCGAACCCCTTTAACCCGGTGACTACCATTCGCTTCAAATTGCCGCAAGCCACCAAGGTCAGCCTGGTGATTTACAATGCACTGGGCCAGAAAGTAATCTCCTTGCTGAATGGCAAGCAGCCGGCCGGTTCGCATATCGTTCGCTGGAACGGACGCGATCAATATGGCCAAACCGTGGGCAGCGGTCTGTATTTCTATCGCTTAAAGACCAATTCTTATGAAAAGACCATGAAAATGGTGCTGCTCAAATAAGGCCCTTGTTTTGGGTTGAAAAAAAAGAAAAGAGACCCGGAGCAATTCGGGTCTCTTTTTCTAAGGCAGTCTTCACAGAATCTATTCCTGTTATTTGTAATCGTTGTTGCCGGAAAAATTTTATGTTAGCCGCTGATCCACACAGAGATACACGCTTACCCCTCCACTCACAACGTGGCGCCGCCATAACGTGGCGCCGTTGGCATTGGGGGAATTCTCATGTTTTTATGGCTTCTGCAGATGTTTTTTGCAAAAGAAATGGAACTAATAAATAGAGACGAAGATAATTTCAGTTTCGTCCCCCCACAATCCGTGTTGATCCTCCAATGACGACGTCACCACGTTGTGGCAGGGCAGGCATGTAAATCCACGGCCCTTAAAAAATGTCCGGTAGTGCGTTGGTCATCATCAAAACATAGCCGCCCCGCAGGGGCAACCGAAAAATGGTATCGGAAAAACAAAATATTTATACAACATTTCTGCACGACCTGGGCTTCCAGGTGTTCCCTTTCCGCCGGATGTGGTCTTTCGTTGCTTCTATCGTACTGTTGCTTTTGATTCTTTTCGCAACAAGCGGCTGTTCGGGAGATTCCGAAAAACGCATCCTGGTTTGGACCTCGCTGCGTCCGGTCGAACGGGAACTGCTCCAGGAAAAGCTGGATATCTTTGCCAAACGACACCCGGAATACCGGTTTAAGCAGCTTTTCTACGAGACGGAAGAACTGCGCACCAATTTTATCATTTCTGCCATTGCCGGAAAAGGCCCGGCGCTGATCCATAGCCCCAGCGACAACATCGGCCCGCTGTCGGAGTTGGAAGTCATTATGCCCCTGGAAAGTTATTTTGACCAGGCCTTTTTAGACAGTTTCTTAACCGAGCCGTTCCCGGCCAACACCTGGTTTCGGGGACATCTCTACCAGATTGCCGACCGGGTGGGAAATCATCTCACCCTGGTGTACAACAAACGATTGATTGCCGATCCGCCCCAAACCATGTCCGAACTGATTGAGGTGGGGAAAACGCTTGCCAAAGACACGGACGGCGACGGCCAGCCGGATCAATATGCCTTGGCCTGGAACTTTATTGAACCGTTTTTTGTGGTGCCCTTTATCGGCGGCTATGGAGGGTGGATTTTTGATGAAAACAATAACCCCACCCTCAACACTCCGGCGGTAATCAAAGCGGCCCAACTTATCTATGATTTGGGCCACAAGTACCGGATTATTCCCCGCGAGTGTGATTACGAAACCGCCAACGCCCTGTTTAAGGATGAGAAGTCGGCCATGATCATTAACGGCCCCTGGTCCTGGGGAACCTATCTGAAGGCCGGCATTGATATCGGGTTGGCCCGGATTCCCAAAATTGACGAGACCGGGCTCTGGCCCACGCCCATGGTTTCTCCGATGGGTTACCTGGTCAATGTAAACCTGAAGGGGGAACGGTTAAAAATTACCCTGGAATTGCTCCGCTACCTGACCTCCACCGCGGTGGAGCTGGATTTTGCCCGGCGCTTTTCCCTGATCCCTTCCCGGAAAGACGCCGCCGCCGATTCGGTTCTGCAGCAGGATGAAATATGGCGGGCGGCAAAATACCAGATGGAAGTGGGCCGCCTGATGCCGGTGATTACCGAGATGCGCTGGGTGTGGGACGCCATGCGCCCCGCTTACCAGGCCATCTTCCCGGGCAACCTGACCCCGGAAGAAGCCGCCCGGCGAATGCAGGCCCTGGCGGAGAAATTAATTCGGGAGAATCGATAAACCGTTACCGGATTGTCTTGTATGTCTGTAAAAACCGAACACAGCGCCCGTTTAGCATACCTTTACGCCATGCCTGCTCTGCTGATTATGGCCATGGTGGTGCTCTACCCCTTTATCTATAATGTGATCATCTCCTTCTCGAATATGAACCTGACCCATTTCCGGAACTGGGAAATCCAGGGCTTTCAGAATTACGGCGCGGTTCTGAGCGACCGCGAATTCTGGTGGTACCTCTATAAAACCGTGCTGTGGACGGTGATCAACCTGGTCTTCCATGTGGGCATCGGGGTGTTTTTGGCGATTCTGCTGAACAAAAACATTCGCGCCAAATCGTTTTTCCGGATATTGCTGATCCTACCCTGGGCGGTGCCGCAATATATTACGGCGCTGACCTGGCGGGGCATGTTCAACGCCGAATACGGCGCGGTGAATTTGCTCCTGGGAACCCAGATTCCCTGGCTGTCCAGCGAATGGTGGACTTTCACCGCCTGCCTGATCACCAACATCTGGCTGGGTTTTCCTTTTATGATGATGGTCGCGCTGGGCGCTTTGCAGAGCATTCCCGATGAACTCTACGAAGCGGCCGACATTGCCGGGGCCAGCGGCTGGCAGAAGTTCCGGCACATCACCATACCGCTGCTGAAACCGGTCATGATTCCGGCGATTATCCTGGGAGTGATCTGGACCTTCAACAACTTTAACGTGGTCTGGCTGGTCAGTAATGGCGGCGAGCCGTCCGACACCACCCATATTTTGGTCAGTTGGGTTTACAAAGCGGCTTTCCGCTATTTCCGGATCGGCTATGCCGCCGCTTTCTCGATGATCATCTTTGCCATCCTGCTCTTGTTCGGCTGGCGGGTGATCAAGAAAACCGGCGTCACGGAAAATATATATAATTAATGTGGATTACGAGTTGAGAATTTGACGCTGAGAAACGCTGAAAATTATTTCATGAATGGCAATGGTTGTTAGGCTCAAAACCACAAATCTTGTCTATTGAGGAAGAGAAAAAAGAAAATTGAGGATGGGTATTAAGTAATTGGCAAAATTGAATCGTCACTTTTGTCATTCCCAGTTTGTCCCGCTCCAATGCCAACGGCGCCACGTTGTGGCGGAGCCACATTGTGGTTGGGAATAACTATTTTCCCCGGAACGCCCGAGCAGGCAGGGCATGATAGCTTGTATCGCTTAAAGTAATGATTATTTGAGTATTACTTATAACGAGGTAAGCTGTAAAAAAAATCAGTGGAATTCTGCCGTGTCTCAGCAGAATTCTGCGTCAAATTAAAATTAATTTTTGATTGGGATAATAAATAAAAGGCGCTTATGAGCCATCATCGTAAATTGACATTCACAGGCAAGCTGGGGGCTTATGCAGTGCTGAGCGCCTTCACCATTTTCTCTATTTTCCCGATCCTGCGGGTAATTTCCATCTCGTTGCGTCCCGGCGACCGGCTGCTCACCAAATCGCTGGCGATTATCCCTGCCGACGCCACGCTGAACTCGTACTACCAGCTTTTTTTCGAGCAGCCCTTTTTGCGCTGGATGCTGAACAGCCTGATTGTCTCCGGTGTGGTGACGCTGCTGGGCGTCGGCCTGGCCGCTACCGCCGGGTACGCGTTTTCCCGTTTCAAATTTCCGGGGCGCAACGCCTCGCTGATCGGCATCATCACCACCCAGATGTTCCCGGTGACCATGCTCTTGCTGCCCCTGTTCATCATGTTAATTTCGTTGAATCTCTATGATTCCTACCTGGGCCTGATCGTTGCTTATTCCGCCACAGCGCTGCCCTTTACCGTCTGGCAGATGAAGGGCTATTACGACACCATCCCGCTCAGCCTGGAGGAAGCCGCCCGGATTGACGGCGCTTCTCCCGGCTACACCTTTGTAAAAATCATCCTGCCGCTGGCCCTGCCGGCCCTGGCGATCACCGCGCTGTTCTCCTTTATGACCGCCTGGTCGGAATACCTGGTGGCCGCCGTGCTTATACAGGACGCCGACCTGTTTACCCTGCCGATGGGGCTGAAAATGTTCCAGGCCAATATGGAAGTGGCCTGGGGACTCTACTCCGCCGGGGCGGTGGTGGTCAGTATTCCGGTGGTGCTTTTGTTTATGCTGGCCAGCCGCTGGCTTATTTCCGGCTTGACATTAGGGAGCGTGAAAGGATGAGCCG
>JAJRYW010000533.1 GCA_024275555.1 Calditrichota bacterium
CATCACCCCGGTGGTGGCCCTGTTTGCAGGATGGCTGCTGCTGGATGAGCAGATCACCTTGCGAACTCTCCTGGGCATGGTGATCATTTTCTCCGGAATCGGCGTATCTCAATTAAAAATTCGAAACAGAAGTGGAAATTTTGACGCTGACAAAGGCTGAAGAAGACAGAGAAACGCTGAAGATTGTTTCTCTACCGTGCACTTTTTTAGAAGCCACGGATTTTCGCGCCTGCCCCGCCTTAAAACCAAGCCCGGGCAGGTCCGCCGGCCGCCGGGTTCTCCCGGACGACCGGCGCTGACAACGGCGGAAATCTCTGGCCTGTAGGAGGAGTTATTCCCACCCGTGCGCCTGAAACCACCCGGCGCGATCGAGGACATTTTTGGAATAATCCCGGCCGGTGGTATAGAAATCGATATCCCGGCCGTCGCGGATGGCCCGGAGGGTGTTGGTCGGCCCGGCGTTGTAGCCGGCCAGGGCGGCGCGGAGCAGATCGACGCCCTGCAAGTTGGTTTTACGCTTAAAGAAACGCCGGCTATCGGCCAGCACTTTGACGCCGTAGAGGATGTTATCCCGAGGGTCCTGCCAATTGCCGGTGCGGGCAAATTCATGATATTTATAATCGATCTGCATCAGCCCGCGTCCCCAACCGCCGCCGTCGGGCGGCATCTGTCCGCTGCGCGGGGTATGGTCCCCGGTGCCGGCCGGGCCGGGAGGCTTAAGGATCAATCCCCAGTGGGATTCCCGCGAACCCACCCCGGCAATCACCGAGGGTTCAAATCCATAGGTGCGCGCCGCTTCATCAATGTAGGCTTTGTACTTATTGGCCTCTTTTAATTGGCGCAGATAGTTGGCGTCATTCAGGGGGATGGTAGTGGAATACTTGGTTCCGCCGCCGACAAAGTCGCCGTCGTCGTCATCGACCGGGGGCTCTTCTCCCAACAGCAGCGCCCAGGTGGTCGGGCCGACTACGCCGTCATCATCCAGGCCGTTGTCCCACTGGAAGAGACGCACTGCGCGTTCCGTGCCGGGGCCAAAATATCCATCTGTATCTACATCAAAATGCTCATTTTTCAGCAATTGCTGTAATTCTTTCACCGCCGGGCGTAACTCCGGGGTGGTGTGGTCATAGCCATCATACAAACGCAGGGTGGGACGGCTCATCGCGCTTCCTCCTCGATTATTATGGTCTGTGGTGTTGGTTTGCCTGCCGTTCCCTGGCTGTTTACCTCCAAATAAACCGGACAATAATTTTGCAAGTTTTCCAAACATGGCTGCTTTTCCTGTTTTTAATTATCGATATAGCCGCCAAGGCCCTACGCGCACAAAAGAACCTTCATCTTCTTTGGGCCGTGAAAACGCTGAGAACGCAAAGAGTTTTTATTGAGACGTGAATTAGTTTCCGAAAAAATGAAATGTATTTGTGTAGTTGCCTTCAAGCAATAGTAATGTCCCCCCTTAATCCCCCCCGGCTGGCCGGGAGGGAAACCGGCCTCCCTCCCCGATTTCGGGGAGGGCCGGGGTGGGGAAATTTTATGGGAAACTCGTTCAGCATATTTAAACAATTTCATTTTCATACTAATTCACGGGTCTATAATGAAGGGCGGAGAGAACACTATTCGGTCATCCCAGGTGCTTCGTTTGCTGAATGATTCTCAATGTTCCGCATACAACTGCGAGTTCGTTGCCCTGGCGCAGGATTTAAACACCTGTTTGAATACTTCCGACCGGAAAATCCTGAAAGAATTTCCGGAGGTTGCTGTCTCCTTGAAATATTATTCCACCGGGGAGAACAATTCAACAACACCATGGTGTTTCTATGAAAAAAGAATTATTGCATACAAAGAATTATTGCATACTATGATAGTCAATATTATTATCTATTGCATATTATGGTATGCAATAAACGGAGCATCCTTTGATCGAAAACTATTTATACGAACAAAATATCCACTGGCAGGGAACTCTCTACAATGCTGGCGCCAGACGGGAATTGCTGAAAGAAATTATCCCACTGCTAAAAACGGATCAAATTCTTGCCATATCCGGTATCCGTCGCTGTGGAAAAAATTTTCTGCTGAAGCATATTTTAAACCACCTGCTCCAGGATGGAGTTCACCGGGGGAATATTCTGTTTGGCGCCCGAAAAATGCCAGTCAAAAAATAGAGACCCAGAACGGTTTTGATTCTCATATATAACCAGGAAGAAACCATTACGATTAATGAAATGCAGGTAGACATCCTACCGGTTTATCCCTGGTTACAACACAACGAAAAACATCCTGAGTAAAACGATGAAAAATCACCCCATCACTAATATCATAAGGTAAAGAACATGAACAATCAATATGTAGAGTTTAAAGAGGGTGGGTATCGGATTGCGGGTACTCGTGTGTCATTGGACTCCATAGTTTTGGCTTTTTTAGAAGGACTTTCTCCGGAAACGATTGCCACCGAGTGTTTCCCAGTGCTTATGTTAGAACAAGTTTACGGAGCAATTACCTTCTACCTGGCAAATCGCCAGGAAATTGATGCTTATTTACAAAAATCAGACAAGGAGTTTGAATCCTTACGGACATCCTTCCGAAAAGCAGATCCGACATTCTCCAGAAAACTCAAGAGTAGCAAACGGAAATTACAAACGAGTAAATCATGAAACTTCGTTTTCAGGCTGATGCAGACTTCAATGAAACAATAGTAAAGGCGATGCTTCGTCGTGAACCATCCATTAATTTTCAGACAGCATATATCGCAAACTTGGCGGGTTTAACCGATATAGAAGTCTTACAAAAAGCTGCCAGTGAAGGGAGATTATTGGTATCTCATGACAGAAAAACAATGCCATTTCATTTTGCCGAATTTATTCGTACCGAAAACAGCCCCGGAGTTATCATTGTTCCACAAAAACTCCCCATTGCTACTATTGTTGAAGATTTACTCATCATCTGGATGGCGACGGAAGCAGAGGAATGGACAAATCGTATTATTGTTTTGCCTATATAGATTGGTTTTATTAATAGAATAGACGATATAAATTCTCTCAATCACCCAATCACGAAATCACCAACTAAAAGCATTCGGTGAACATGACAGACATAAAAAGGGATTCTACAGCGTTTAAAACCCAACGGCTTAAATGGAAATATACCCGGGCGATCTCCTATCCTGCCAAATACCATAAATTTTTATGGGATTATTCGGATGGTAGTGCGCCATTGGAAATCTACTTGCTGCGGTTACTTACTTATGGAAACTATGAAAATATCCGAAAGCTCTTTTCTCAATTCCCCCAGCAGACCTATGAGATGATACAGCGTTTACCACAAATTCGTTGGGGAGTAAAATTCTGGATAAGGAAATGGTATGAAGAACGAAATTGAAGAACTGCTGAAACAAAATGCATTCACCAATTCACCAAATCACCAAATGCACATAACCGGAACACATATTAACTATTTTATCGTTTGCCAGCGCAAGCTGTGGCTCTTCGCCAACGGCATCCAGATGGAGCATACCTCGGAGTTAGTAGCGGAAGGGAAACTGATCCACGAGAGCAGCTATCCCCAGCGGGCCGAAAAATACCGCGAGGTGGAAATCG
>JAJRYW010000534.1 GCA_024275555.1 Calditrichota bacterium
AATCTGTTAACACTCAAAACTTTATCTTTAATTTACAATTATTTCAGCAAATTTAATGTCGAATACACACAGATTTCTCTTCCCGGCAAACCGGGATTCGTGGCAACGCCATCCCGCGCCAACGCCAACGGCGCCACGTTGTGGTCGGGAAAATGACAGTGGTTTTTTAAAGTTAATAATTACAGTTCTTTAAAAGGTAATAAGGTCTATTGACCATCCCATTTTATTGGGTAAGCGGGTCTCTCCCGGCAACCCCACACGGATTGCAAGAAAACACAACAACCTTAGTAAAAGAAAGGGCAATTCATGATGCACCCGCGCGGACTACGGGTACTCTTTTTTACGGAAATGTGGGAACGGTTCAGCTACTACGGTATGCGGGGGATTTTGCTCCTCTTTATGGTCAACGCGGTAGAGACCGGCGGATTCGGCCTGGACGCCGAGACCGGCGGGGCAGTCTACGGGCTTTATACGGCTATGGTCTATCTCATGGCCCTGCCCGGGGGGTGGATTGCCGACCGGCTGGTGGGGCAACGCCGGGCCGTGTTTATCGGCGGGGTGATCATCGCCGCCGGCCATTTCTGCATGGCCATCCCTTTAACGGAAACGTTTTACGCCGGCCTGGTTCTGATTGTGATCGGCGCCGGCCTGCTCAAGCCCAATGTCAGCGCCATTGTGGGCGATCTCTACCCGGAAGGCGGGGCGCGGCGCGACGCCGGATTTTCCATTTTTTACATGGGGATCAACCTGGGGGCGTTTTTAGGACCGCTGGTGTCCGGTTACCTGGGTGAGCATGTTAATTGGCATCTGGGCTTCAGCGCGGCCGGCTTCGGCATGGTGCTGGGACTGGTTCAATACCAGATGGGGATCAAACACCTCCAGGGCGCCGGAGAACTGACGCAGCGAACTCCGGAGCAGTTTCAAAAGGACTGGCGTACTCTTTACCGGGGACTATTCATCACGGCAACGATTATTCTTTCCGCAGCGCTGCTGCATTATTCGGGTCTCATAACCCTCTCGCTGGCGGGTATCGCCCAGTTCCTGGGCGGCTTTATTGTGGCGCTGGCCCTGCTCTATTTTGCCTACCTACTGATCCTGGGCAAACTGGAGCCGCAAGAGAAAAAGCGGGTGGTGGTGATTTTCCTGCTGTTTATCGGGGCGGCGCTGTTCTGGTCGGGCTTCGAGCAGGCCGGCTCCTCGTTTAACCTGTTTGCGGAACGGCTGACCAACCGGGTTATTTTCGGCTGGGAGATGCCCGCCAGTTGGCTGCAATCGGTTCCGGCGCTGTTTATCATCATCTTTGCCCCCATGTTTGCCTGGCTGTGGGTCTGGCTGGCCTCGCGGGAACCCTCTATCCCCACCAAATTCGGCCTGGGGCTGATGTTCTTAGGCGGCGGTTTCCTGGTGCTGGCCTGGGGAGCAACCTATACCCAGAATAATCCCAATGGCGTCAGTGTGATGTGACTGATTACCACCTACCTGCTGCACACTTTCGGAGAACTGTGCCTGAGCCCGGTGGGCTTGAGCAGCGTCACCAAGTTAGCGCCGAAACGCTTCGTGGGCCAAATGATGGGCATCTGGTTCATGGGCTCCGCCCTGGGCAACCTGATTGCCGGGCTGCTGGGAGGGCAATTCGAATCGCTTCCCCTGCCGGAACTGTTTGGGAATATTTTCCTCATCTCCGTCGGCGCCGGACTTTTGTTTTTGATTTTCAGCAAACCAATCGGTAAATTAATCGGCAATATCAACCATCTGCCGCCGGCGTCTTAAACCGGCTGGCAACATCCCGATTGGGGATATCCTGGTGCATTAAAGCATGGTAAAATTCGATCCGGAAAAACATCATCGCCCCTTCGACTCTACTCAGGGCAGGCGATCCATCCGATTGAAGGGGTTTGATTACACCGCCGCCGGATGGTATTTTGTAACCCTTTGCATACAAAATCGGGAATGGTAACTACTCAGGTTGTTAAACCGCAACGACGCAAAGAAAACGCAGCGTTCGCAACGAACAGGCATTTATCACTTAAACGTCGCGGCCGCCGCGTATCCGCTGCGATCATTGCGGTAAAAAGACAATGTTGATCACAGATACAGCTTTGTACAGGAACTCTTGCTTATACGACGTTCTGGAGAGTTACTACCTGAGTAGTTACAGTTTTTTTAACAAGAGG
>JAJRYW010000535.1 GCA_024275555.1 Calditrichota bacterium
AATTTCCCATGAAATTTCCCCACCCCAGCCCTCCCCGAAATCGGGGAGGGAGGCCGGTTTCCCTCCCGGCTGGCCGGGAGGGATTAAGGGGGGACATTACTATTGCTTGAAGGCAACTACACAAATACATTTCATTTTTTCGGAAACTAATTCACGTCTCAATAACTTGCACCGGGTATTTCTATCGAAGCGTTCGTTCGATGGTCTTCGCCCACAAGATGACCCCGCTTTTGGTTTCGATCAAAACAAGGTTTAAGGTGAAACGATTATTTTCAAGGGAGGCGTAGCCGTCAATAAATCCTTCCACGCCCACTAATTTCCCGATTTCCACGGCGCTCTTTTCATCGACGGTTCCGGACAGGGAAAGGCTTTGCTCCTGCAGCAACTCGCTCAAGCGCTCCCGGGAAACCACTTTGAAGCGGTTTGTTGCGGTCAGGCGGGTGATCAGCTTTTGTCGCACCAGTTCTACATCCAGCCCCACCGTTTGAGACTTTATTTTCCAAACCGCAATTTTGGCAACGCCGACATTCCGTTGCCTTAAATCCGATACCGCTTCATCAATTACCTGGTCAATTATCTGCCCGGAATTGGCCCGCTGCACCGTTTTGGAAGCGCTGTGTTTGGCCGGTTTCAGGGCCATGTGCGCCCCGCCCATTCCCATGTGCATGCATCCGGACAAGAAAAGAAACGGTGCAATTATCCAAGTGGTTGCTTTAATAAAAGATGTCAGACCTGTTAATAGGTTCCCCATAGCGTTTGCTCTATATCTGGCAGGCGTTCTGCTTCTTATCCGGGTCATAGCGCTCATTTCTCCTGTTTCACGGCGGTTCTCCGCATTATCCTTCAACTGCCGGTGGATTGATTTATCCCGCTGCGGCAATCAATATACTTTGAACATATGGCAAAGTTGCCCTTAAAATCAAGCAAAAGGATTGTGAAACGCGTATTGATAAGGATGGCAGCACAGTTTTTCAAACAGCCCTTTCCGGGCTTTTCCGCCGTTTTCGGATCGAATTTATCCGGCTGCTTTGGCGGCGCTCTTGATTACTTCACTCAAGGTGGGGTGGATGTGGATGGATTTGGAGAGCGCCTCGACGCTGCCCCGGTTATACATCGCCGCGGCAACCTCGTGGATGAGGATGTCGGCGTGAGGCCCTAAAACACCGGCGCCGAGGATACGGTTGCTGCCTGCTTCGAGGATAATTTTTGCCAGCCCTTCGGTTTCCCCGATAGCTTTGGCGCGGCCGTTATGGGCAAAAAGATGTTTGCCCACTTTGATCTCGTATCCCGCTTCCCGCGCCTCGTTTTCGGTCAGCCCCACGCTGGCCATGGCCGGTTCGCTGAACACCGCCCGAGGAACCACCCGGTAATCGACTTTCTTTTGCAGGCCTTTCAGGGCATTGAGGGCGGCGATCGGCGCATCGTAAGTGGCCCGGTGGGTGAACATGGCCCCGCCGTTGGCGTCGCCAATCGACCAGATGTGCGGCGCGGAGGTGCGCAGGGTCTCATCAACCGTGATGAAAGCTCCTCCCATTTCCACCCCGGCCTGCTCCAAGCCCAGCTCATCGGTCCGGGCGATCCGGCCTCCGGCAAACAGAATTTGCTCAGCGGGAAAGCCCCGCTCTTCCCCGTTGATGCGGGCAACAACCAACTTTTGGTTTTCTGCTGTCTCAACCCGGGTTGCCGGTGCGTTGCTATAAACCTGAACGCCTTCTGCCAATAAAATCTTTGTGAGGGCTTGGGACAACTCCGGGTCTTCTTGCTTCATCAAACGCGGGGCGCGGCCTAATATCGTTACCTTACTGCCAAACCGGGAATACATCTGGGCAAACTCCACCCCGATGTATCCTCCCCCGATAATCACCAGGGAAGCCGGGATTTCCTGTAAGAGCAGCGCCTCGCGGTTGCTCAGGTAGCCGGCCTCTTCCAGGCCGGGGATGTTTACCGGCGCCGTGCGGGAGCCGACAGCAAGAATGATCTTCTCCGCCACGATCTTTTCATTTTCAAGCTGAATTTCATTGGCGGAGACAAATCGGGCCTGGCTGTTAAAAAAGGTAATCCGGGAATTCTTCTCCAATCCGGTGTAGATTCCCCGGATGATATCCTGCACAATGGCGTCTTTGCGGGCCATCGCCGCGGGCAGGTCGAAGCGGAGCGTTTCCGGATCGACGCCGCGTACGCCAAACTCGCCGGCCCGTTTTTGCACCAGGTGAAATACTTCCGCGGACCTTAACAAGGTCTTGGTGGGAATACATCCCTCGTTGACTCAGGTTCCGCCTACTTCCCGCTTTTCGACCAGGGCTACCCGGGCGCCCAGGTTGGCGGCCATGTGCGCCGCCGGCAGGCCGCCCTGCCCTGCGCCAATGACGGCGATATCAAAATTTTTCATTCCGGTCTCCTTTTCACCGTTAACGAGTTGAAACGAAGAGATCACACGGCATCCCTGCTCTTTGGGATGAATACCCTTAAACCGTTTTACTTTGCTTTTCCTGCGTTGTTTAGTGGCAGCAGGAGCAGCCGCCGTTCTTGTTTTGCTTGCCGGCTTCCCCGGGGCGATTGGTGAGCAGTTTCCGAATATAATCCTTTCCGGGCGCGCCGGTTTGCCGCCCGCCCACCTCGTAAATGCGGCAAGAATAAATCGGATCGCCCTGCCGGCCTTCCAGATCCACCCCATCCACCCGGATGGAGGGAGAGCCGTAGAAGCCCAGTCCTTCCGCCTTTTCCGGCGTCTCCACATTCAACAGTTCTACTTCTGCATCAATACCTGCTTCTGCCAATGCGGCTTTTAAATTATCCAGCGCCTCTTTGTAAGAGGGACATCCTTCAAAATAAAGAAATTCGATTTTCATCTGTTGCTCCGATTATGTTTTTTGTTTTTGAATACTTGTCACTCGTTACTCGTTACTCGCGCTCGTCACAAAACACAATATCGAGTAATGAGTAACGAGTAAACTCGACTAATTTTTTTCGACCACCGTTGGATATCCAGCCTTCCCGGTTGCCTTCGTTAGTTTCGCCGGTGTAACTTTCGCCGGATCGAATTGCACCACGGCCCGGGGCGGATCGAAGGTCGCCCGGGCGCTGATCACGCCGTCCACCCCTTCCAGGCTCTTCTGTACGGTCAGGGCGCAGCCGTCGCAAGTCATGTTCTGGACTTGTAGGATAACGGTCTCCGCCCGGGATGTCTGAGCTTGTTGCTGCCCGGCTTTGGCAAGGCCCGGTGCAAGGTAGGGAAAGGCCATCAATCCCAGGGCAAGTACGGTAACGATCCAGAGACTGACCCGGTTAACCTTGCTGCTGCGGGGATGCTCACAGGCCTCGCCCGGCGCACAGGCCTCCGCCTCCGGTTTACGATAAACCCGGTAGAAAGCATAGCCCAGGAAGCCGAGGGTGAGCAGTATAAAAAAGGGCCGGTAAGCGTCGAACGCAGCCAGGTTGCCCACCCAGGCGCCGCCGATCCCCAGCGCCAACAGCGCCAGCGGCCCAATGCAACATATCGAGGCGCCAATTGCTCCCACGATTACCCCAACAATGCCCCAGTTCTTATCTTTCAAATTAGATACACTCATTTTTTGTCTCCTTGATTAATTGTCGCAAAGACGCAGGGGGCGCTAAGGTTTTCACTAATAATTATTTCCCCTTCAAATACTTCGTGACTCTATTGCTTCCTGATCGTTCGTTGCGAAGACGCCAAGAACGCAAAGTTACACCTATGATTGATACTCTAATCTTTAGTCTTGATACTTTGATCTTTAGTCTTGATTCTTTAATCTTATTTCCCGGCCCCCGCTGCTTCCAGCCTAAAAAATTTTTCCCTTTGCGAACATCGCGGCTTCGCGGCAAAGCCTAATTTTCCTCTTCCAGCGCTTCCAGAATCGGGCATTCTCCCGTGGGGCCTTTTTCCCGGCAGGCGGCGGCCAATTTTTGCAGGGCGTTGTGGATTCGCTGCAAGTCGGCGATCTTCTGTTCAATATCGGTGAGTTTGGCTTCTGCCTGCTGGCGCACATCCTCGCAGGTGGTTTCCGGATCAACCCGCAGTTCCAGCAATTCCCGAATCTCCCGCAGGGTAAAACCCAGTTCTTTGGCGTGGAGAATAAATTTCAACCGGGCCAGGTCCTCCTCCGTATAGTAGCGGTAGCCCGAGGGCTTTCGGCGCGGCTGGGGCATTATCCCGGTGCGCTCATAATACCTCACCGTCTCCACATTTATCCCGGCCAATTTGGCCAACTGCCCGACTGTAAATTCCGAATCTGCCATCATCTCTCCAGTTAATGACCGGTACGATGGTACCGGGTTTACATTTTTTTTAAATTCTCAGATTGGCGAGTAACGAGTATCAATTAATGAGTAACAGATAACGAGTGATGAGTAAAAAAATTGGGCCCTGCGTGTTTCGTATTCCGTTGAGTAAACGTTCCACGTAATACTCGTTACTCACCAAATATAATCCCCGTACTTCAGTACGGAGTCAAGTCTTTTGTCAGGAAAAATTCAGTTCAGGGGTGATTCGGTTCGGCGCCGATGAGGATAGGGCTCTACGTGCACCGCCACATCCCAGATGCCGATCCGGGCCGTGATCAGGGCGTCTTTAACTTGGTGGGCGATTTCATGGCCGTCGAAAACGGAGAGTTTTCCATCGACTTCGATGTGTATCTCCACAAAATAATTGGGGCCGCTTTTGCGGATCAAACATTTTTCCACTGCGGCGACATGCTCCACACTGCCGGCTACCCCTCGCACC
>JAJRYW010000536.1 GCA_024275555.1 Calditrichota bacterium
CGTGCCGCTCTCGGCAGCGGAGTTCTATGCCGGATTGCAACAGCGCTTTGTGGAGCGCGACGGGATGTACTTCCTGCCCGAACAGGCCGCCGAGTACGATAAAAAGCGCCTCACCGCCCGGGAGGTAAAGCAGTTGGAGCTGTTTGTCAGCGATGAATCCTCGGCCATCCAGTGGCTCAAACAGCAGCTCCTCCCAAAGCCGCAGAGTTTTCAGGAATTGCACCCCCGGTTCATGAAAGAACTGGGCGGGTGGAAGAAACACGAAAAACCCCTGGAACTGCTGGAACTATTAGAACAGAACTTTCTGTGTTACGACGGAAAGGGAGAAGTTCCCTCCCCAATTCACAGTCACCTTTCCAGCAATTACAAGGAACTGCGCAACCTGCCTAAGGACGATCCGCAATTGCAGGCCAAAGCCAAAAACCGCTGGTATGTGCCCGATCCCAATAAAGCGCAGGACCTGGAGAAACTCCGCGAGCGCACTTTGCTGAAAGAATTTCAGGAATACCTGGAGCAAGCTTCCCAGCCTGCTTCCCGAAAATTAAGAGTCTTCCGCCTGGAAGCGGTACGGGCAGGCTTTAAGAAAGCCTGGCAGGAGCGGGATTACCAGACCATTATCAAAGTGGCCCGTAAAATCCCTGACAACGTGCTCCAGGAAGACCCCAAGCTGATTATGTGGTATGACCAGGCGGTGACGAGGGCGGGGGAGGAGTGATCCCCAGGGGACACGAAAAACTTGAATCTACTAAGAACACGAAGGGGCACGAATAATGAATCTATATATTATTGTTCAGGCATCTCTTGTAGCTCAATGGCGGCAACAAATCAGAACGGCGATGAACAACATATATTTTTGTAGTGGCTTATGCTACCAAATAAGTAATTGCTCTTAAATAATCATCACTTTAATTGGGGCAATCTGTCATGCCCTGCCTGCCCCGGTGCGCCGGGGAATGTAGTAATCGGGCATCCAGAAACTTGCAAAATATGGATTCCCGCTAAAAACAAGCGGGAATGACAAAAGTGTCGATTCAATAATGTCAATTACTTAAAAGGTATGAACTGAGCTTTCATTTATTCATAAAGGAGTTTTTTCCCTTCGTGTCCCTTCGTGAACTTCGTGGATAAATAAACCATTTGCACTGACAATATGAACACCTGGCAAAAAACCATCTTAAAACCCATATTAAGCAGCGCCGCCCGGTTGCTGTGCGTGGCCGATCCGGATGGCTTGCTGGTGGATGAGAAGATATTGAAAGCCATCGGCAAGGCCGGCCTGGAGGTGCTGGAGTTCGAGGAGCCGGTGCTGTTTCGTTACCTCTACGAGTCGCGCTTCCGCCAACATTGGGATAACGGCATACAACCGGAACGGCGTGTGCTGGTCAGGCTCTCCACCCCGGATTTAGCACGGCTCCCCTTTGATGTGCTCCAGCGGGCGGAATGTTTTTCCATCAGTCTGGCCGAGCTGTTTCCGCACTTTCCCGTCGGTGTGGTTGCAGCACTTTCACCGGAGCACCGGGAACTCCTATTTCAATCCATCAGGGGAAAACGGCTTTCACCGATGGGGGAAAGAGCCGCTAAAGCCTTCATTCTCAAGCAGGTCTTCGGTATTGTCCCGGAGGTCATCAAAACCGATGTCGACCTGCTCAGCCTGCTGTTGCAACGCCATTACCGGGGAGAGCAATTGCCGGCGCCGTTCGATGCATTTCTAATTGAATCGTTGCGCTCCCGGAAGCAATTTGAAAATTTGCCGTTGCACGCCATTATTCCCAGCCGGGAAGCGTTCTTTGAATTCTTGCAGGAGCGCTGGCCGGCGTTTCTGAAAGGGGTGCTGGCGGAAAGCAGCGTACAAATCAAAGAGCCTATGGGTGGGTTCGCCCTTCGTTACCCGGGCCCGGTGGATTTGCCCTTCGGAGATCAGGCGGTGCGGGTGTATATGGACAATCTCTTTACCGAGGGATTCTTGCAGCCGGCGCCGGTTGAGGATGGTCTACGTGTAAAGGATGAATGGTTTGCACCGGGGCTGCTCATTGATGCAGAAGCCGACCGGGTGCGTAAGATCAACGAATTCATCCGGCGAATTGAAATGACGTTGCCGGGCGCTGATGCCTCGTACCAGGATTGGAGGGAGTTTGCCCTGCGTTGGGCGCGGTTAAAAGGCGCCTTGCACCAACTGCCGCCGGATCCCCAGGCGGGTTGCCGGGCACAGTTGCCTCCTCTTGAACACGACATGGACAGCCGATTTCAACAGTGGATGCTTTCCCACTACCCGGGATTGTTCAACCTGCCGGCGCTGTCGCCGGTCATGGTGCACCATATTCCCCGCTACCTGGCAAACTATAGGAGCAAGCGTCCCAATTCCCGGATCGCCCTGCTGATCATCGACGGGCTGGCATTGGATCAGTGGATACTCATCAAAAACGGGCTTCAAACGGAAAAACGAAACCAGATGCCTCATGAAGCGGCGGTTTTCGCCTGGACCCCCACCATTACCGAGGTATCTCGCCAGGCAATTTTTGCCGGTAAACCCCCGGCATACTTCCCGGCTGCTATCGGGAATACCGCAAAAGAAGAGGAATTGTGGAAGCGGTTTTGGAAGGGACAGGGAGTGAGCGCCCATCACATCTTCTACCGTAAAGGATTGAGAGATGCAGAGCAATTGACCGAGTTAAAAGAGCAGTTGTCTGATCCCCGGGTGAAGATTGCCGGATTGGTGGTTGACAAAGTTGATCGCATCATGCACGGGATTCAATTGGGGATGAATGGACTCTACAATCAAATCAACCAGTGGATGCAGGAAGGATTTTTGAATAATTTGCTGGATATCTTTAGGGAACACGACTTTGAGGTGTTCATCACCTCCGATCATGGCAATGTGGAGGCGGTCGGCTGCGGCAGTCCCCGGGAAGGCGCTATTGCCAACCTGCGGGGACAACGGGTGCGAATCTACCCGAATGCCAGCTTGCGAAGGGAGATTAAATCTGCTTTTCCCGACACTTTGGAGTGGGCTCCGACTGGTTTGCCGGAAAACAATTTTCCCCTGATCGCTCCTAACCGCAAGGCGTTTGTCACTGCCGGGCAGAGGATTGTCACTCACGGGGGTATTTCCTTAGAAGAGGTCATCGTTCCCTTCATTCACATGTCAGCGAGTACACAAATATGAACCATAGAATACAAATCGGATTCAGTCAGCGAATTCAAATAGAATGGCTGGAATATACCACGAATCTTTTGCTGGCCGGACATACCCGGGAACAGATCAAGACAGCACTGAATGGTTTTTTGCAAGACAAGTTGTCAGTGGGCAGCACATCTAAACGCAGCAACCGTGACAAAGCCATTACCATTCTAACGAGAATTTGGGTAACTCCAACCAAAGAGCTTTTGCCACTTCGAGATGAAGGTCTCCAGCTACTGAAAGAACTACCCTCAAAAAAACGCCTGGCCGTACATTGGGGCATGTGCATGGCTGTCTATCCGTTTTTTGGCGTGGTGGCGGGAACTGTAGGCCGCTTACTCCGTCTACAAGGCAGTTTCTCAAGCACACAAATTTACCGGCGAATTAGAGAAATCTACGGGCAGAGAGATACCATTAACAAGCCCACCCAGCGAGTATTGCGCTGCTTTGCGGATTGGGACCTGCTGAGCGACACTTCTACGCCTGGAATTTATGAAGCCAATGCTCCACACCCGATTGACAGCCCTCGCCTCTCGGCCTGGTTGATCGAAGCATTGTTGCAGTCCAATGAAGGAAAATCGTTGCCGCTTAACACCGTTCTGCAGGCCCCCCAATTCTTCCCTTTTTCGATCACTCTCCCTTCCCGCACAGCGATCGAAGCCAACCCGCGCCTTGATGTATTCCGTCATGCAATGGATGAGGAGATTGTTCGGTTAAAATTCTGAAAATGCTTCTCAAGCTTTTTCCTTTTCTTTATACCTGCCTCAAAAAGTAGATAATCTGCACAACAACTAAATTTTCACGCCGGATAATCACCCGGGCAGAGAAGACACTATTCAACAAGTTCCCCAGGCGAAAACCATTAGCATCCCGCACCGGCAATTCTTACATTAACCCCTTTAAAAACAGAACCCGAAACGCGATTCAATGATCACGTTTCACGCATCACGTTTTACGTTTCAGGTTCCTCAGTTTCACTAAAAAATTTCAAACTCACGGAGGTGCTTATGTACGGTTCACTGAAAGGAAAAGATTATATCTACACCCAGGATTGGTCGGATACGGAAATTGAGCTGGCGCTGGAAAAAGCTTCCGAATTGAAATTCATGTTCAAAAACGGCGTTCCGCACCGTATTTTGCCGGATAAAACCATCTTTTTACTTTTCTTCGACAAATCCACCCGCACCCGCAACAGCTTTGAAGCCGGCATCACCCAATTGGGCGGGCACGCACATTTTATCGATTCCAGCACCTCGCAGATTGCTCATGGCGAGAGCCCCAAGGACACCGGAATCATTCTCTCCTCCTACGGCCACGGCATTGCCATTCGCCACGACCTGGTTCCCGGCGAAGGCAACAGCTACATGCGCGAGATTGCCAAGCACGCCAGCGTACCGGTGATCAACATGCAGTGCGACGTGGATCATCCTTGCCAGACCCTGGCGGATTTGATGACCATCCGGGAGATTTTCGGCAAAAACCTGCGCGGGCGCAAAATTGCCGTTTCCTGGGCTTATGCGCCTTCTTACGCCAAACCGATGTCGGTGCCGCAGGGGCTGATTATGCTCATGACCCGCTTCGGCCTGGATGTAACCCTGGCCCATCCCCCCGAGTATAAGCTGATGGACAGCACCCTGGAGATCGCCCGCCAAAACGCCGAAAAAGCCGGGGTAAAGTTCGAAGTAGTCGACGATATGGATGCCGCCTTCGAGGACGCCGATATCGTCTACCCCAAAAGCTGGGGAATCGAGTCGCTGTTCCACAAACCGGAGGAAGCCCTGGAAATCTCCAAACAATACCAAGACTGGATTTGCGATGAGCGCCGCATGAAGCTGGCCAAAGAAGAGGCCGTTTACATGCACTGCCTGCCGGCCGACCGCGGCAACGAAGTTACCGACGCAGTCATCGACGGCCCTCAATCGGTAGTCTACCAGGAAGCGGAAAACCGCCTGCACACCTGCAAATCTCTCATGGCGCTGACGATGTGAGAGTGAAGCGTGAAATGTGAAGCGTGAAGTATGATATTTATAGGAGGTGAGATTTGTGAACTTTACTGAATGGGCAGATACGCTTCCGGATGATATTAAAAATGATTCACTCTGGAAAATGGAGGCGTATCGTATCGCCCTATTTGTCAACGATATTGGTTGGCATGACATAACCAGGCTTTCAAAGGATCGCCGCACCTTTAGTCTGTCAGATCAACTGTATCGCTCTCTTGGTTCTGTTTGTGCCAATCTGGAGGAAGGTTACTCCCGCGGATCTAACCGTGATCGCGCCAGGTTCTACGAGTATGCTCTTGGTTCTGCGCGGGAGAGCAGAGGGTGGTACTATCGAGCGAGGTTTGTCCTGGGAGAGGAGGTAACTCAACATCGTATCGGCCTCATCACCGAGGTTATCAGATTATTACTAACCATGGTGCCACAACAAAGAAGTATGAAGGTTCGCGAAACAACATCTGCCTATAGTGCAACCCCATCGCCACCGGAACCGGCAGATTTACAACGGCTGTTACAACACATACCTTTCCCTAAAAAACCGTAAATCACGTTTCACGAATCACGCATCAAAATTTACGTTTCACGAATCACGTTTCAGAATCCTATGAAGAATCCCTACAAACGCCTCAACATCTTCAAATGTGTGCATGATGTGCATCGCTCGTTTCAGAGCCGCATGTCGGTGCACCATATTCAAAATGTGAAGGGCTGTTTTCCGGAGGGATGCTTCCATTTTCTGTGGAACTGCAAATTGATCAAGCAGGGTAAAGCCTGCTACCGGGGTTATAATTACATTGGCAAAAACTGCCACGGCTGCCGTTATTATTACGAGGAAAAAGTGCACAACCACCCCGAGGTGCTACTCTCCGGGGAGGCTTACCGGGAATTTGAAGCCGAGCTGAACCGCTTCGAAGACTGGCTGGAGGAACACCTCGACCGGGAGAGTGAAATCCACGGTGTGGTTGACGGGGTAAAACCGCTGTTCCGGAAAAGAGTCTACGCCAAGGGCAACGGATTTTCCTTCTCAGGATTTTTGCTGATCTTCCGGGAGCTTTACATCGGCCGGGAGTTGATGGAAGACCCGGTCTATGTGCGCCTTTCGCCGAAAACCTATGCGTCGCTCAAATTTGGCCGGGGCGATAAGCTCACCGCCCGCGCGACACTTACGCTGGACCGGGGACGGCTGGTGTTTAAACGCCTGCGCAAGATCGACATCGAAACACGCGGCGAGCCGCCCCTCTGGAGCGAATCGAAAGCGCTGGTAGCCCGGGAATCCGCTGTGCACCTGCCGACCCAGCCGGAAGGATGCATCCACTGTCCTCACGGGGCCCTGGTCGATGTGGAAGACCTCCGCCAGCCGGAAACCCGCCGCTACCGTCAGCTCTACTGCCTGCAGGGCGTCAAAGATTACCGCATCTGCCCGGTTTATTCCGGGTTCGCCGGGGCGGATGAGGCCGACCAGAAACTGCCCAGCAACCAGGCTACCTGTGTGACCCACAAAGTCAAATTGGCCCACAAAACCTGATCACCTCACTTTCCCCCGCCGCAAAAGGCTGCATATCACTCGTCAATCATCACTCTTACTCGTTACTCGTCATTGACGCACTTCCCAGGTATTCATCCCAGCTTTTGATCTGCAAATCGGAAAGGTCCCACTTTTGAAGAGCCTCGGCGAGGCGCATCACCACCTGGCGATTGGTGAGCAGGGCGGTCTGGAAATCCGCGGCAGTACGGCGGATCAGGTAGCCGTTGGTAATTTCCTGCTGCTGGTTATTCTTGGGGATATTGACAATCAAATCCAATTTTCCGGCTTTGATGAACTCCAGGATATTGGGCGAGCGCTCCTCCAGCGGCCAATGCAGCACCGCAGCCGGCAGGCCGTTCCGTTCCAGAAATCCGGCGGTGCCCTCGGTGGCGTAAAGCTCGATCCCCAGCCGGGCAAACACGCGTATACTCTCCAACAACTCGGCTTTCGACTCAATCGGGCCGGTGGAAAGCAGCATGGTCTTGATGGGAAAACGATAGCCTACCGAGATCAGCGCTTTGAGGAAGGCCTCCTCGAAATCATCCCCCAGGCAGGCCGCCTCGCCGGTGGAGGCCATCTCCACACCCAGGGTGGGGTCTGCCCCTTCCAGGCGGGTAAAAGAGAATTGGGGCGCTTTAACGCCCACATAATTCAGGTCGAACAGGTTATGCTCGAAGGACGGCGTTTCCTCGCCCATGATCACCCGGGCGGCAGTGTCGATAAAATTGGTGTTGAGAATTTTCGAGACAAACGGGAAACTCCGCGATGCCCGCAGATTGCACTCGATAACCATCACCTCGTTATGCTTGGCAATAAACTGAATATTAAAAGGGCCGTGAATATACAGCGCCCGGGCAATTTTGCGGGAGATGGAACGAATCTGGCGCATGGTTTCCAGGTAGGTGCGTTGCGGCGGCAGCACCAGGGTCGCGTCGCCGGAATGCACCCCGGCATTTTCCACGTGTTCCGATATGGCCGACAGCACAATTTCCCCGTTCCTGGCCACAGCGTCAAACTCGATCTCCTTGGCGTTTTCCAGGAATTTACTGATCACGGTGGGGTGATCCGGGGAAATTGCGACCGCCTTTTCCAGGTAACCGGTCAATTGCAGATCATTTCCGGCCACTGCCATCGCCGCACCGCTTAGCACATACGATGGGCGCACCAGCACCGGGTAGCCGACCTCCCGGGCAAACCGGATGGCCGCCTCCAGGGAATCCAGCTTATTCCAGCGGGGCTGATGAATTCCCAGTTTATCCAGCAACCCGGAGAAATGGCGGCGGTCCTCGGCGCGGTGAATATGTTCCGGGGCGGTGCCTAAAATAGTCAATCCGGCCTGGTGCAGCTTAAGGGCCAGGTTGTTGGGAATCTGCCCGCCCATCGCCACGATGATCCCGATAGGCCGGAGCTTCCGGTACACCTCGATGATGGTTTCCAGGCGAATCTCATCAAAAAAGAGACGGTCAAATTCGTCGTAGTCAGTGCTGACCGTTTCCGGGTTGTAGTTGATCATCACGGTCTGGTAGCCCATCTTCCGCACAGCCCGGCCGGCGTTGACGCAGCACCAGTCAAATTCCACCGAACTGCCGATCCGGTAAGCCCCGGAGCCGAGGATGATCACCGAGTTCTCCAGGGGCAGATCGATCTCATCCTCACTGCCGTTGTAGGAAAGGTAGAGATAATTGGTTTGGGCGGGGTACTCCGCTGCCAGCGTGTCGATCTGGCGGATGTAAGGGTGGATACCCAGTTCCCGGCGCCGGGCCCGGATTTGCGCCTGGCGACATCCGCACAACAGGGCAATTTGCTTATCGGAAAAACCGGCCTGCTTAACGCGCCGGAGCATTTGCTCCGGCAAGCTTTCCAGGGTAAACATTTTGAGCTGCCCGGCCAGTTCGACAACCGCAGCGATTTTGTGCAAAAACCAGGGATCGATATGGGAGAGTTGCTGGATTTTTTTCACCGTAAAACCCTGCTGAAGCGCTTCGGCGACAGCGAACACCCGTTCTTCGGTGGGTTCGCAAAGCTCTTGCTCCAGGTCGTCAAAATCAAAAGGAGAATTGGCAACCAGGCCCTGCACACCGGTTTCCAGCATCCGCAATGCTTTTTGCAGGGCCTCCTCAAAGGTGCGCCCGATAGCCATCACCTCGCCCACCGATTTCATCCCCGAGCCGATCTTCCGGGAAGCCATGCGAAATTTTTTCAAATCCCAGCGGGGCACTTTCACCACCACATAGTCCAGCGCCGGCTCAAAAAAGGCTTTGGTTGACCGGGTAATTGCGTTGGGAAGTTGATGCAGTCCGTAGCCCAGGACCAGTTTGGCGGCCACAAAAGCCAGCGGATAACCGGTGGCCTTGGAGGCCAGGGCGGAACTGCGCGAAAGCCGGGCGTTCACCTCGATAATGCGATAATCTTCCGATTCCGGATCGAGCGCATATTGAATATTGCACTCCCCTACAATTCCCAAATGCCGGATCACCTCGATGGCGATTCGTCGCAGTTTATGATACTCCCGGTTGGTCAGGGTTTGGCTGGGGGCAATCACAATGCTCTCGCCGGTGTGGATGCCCATCGGATCAAAATTCTCCATGTTGCACACGGTGATGCAGTTGTCGAAGCGATCCCGCATCACCTCGTATTCGATCTCTTTCCAGCCCTGCAAATACTCTTCGATGAGAATCTGGGGGGCGCCGGACAGCGCTTTGGCGGCCATCGTGTTCAATTGCGCGGCATCCCGGCAGACCCCGGAGCCCAGTCCGCCCAGGGAAAAGCCGCTGCGGAGCATCACCGGGTAACCCAGTTGCTCCGCGGCCTGCAACGCCTGGTCCACCGAAGCGACCGCCTGGCTGCGGGCGCTCTTCGCCCCGATTTCACTCAGCCGCTCCGTAAAGCGATTGCGGTCTTCGGTGTCCAGGATAGTTTCCACCGGCGTGCCCAGCACCTCGACGCCGTACTTTTCCAGTACGCCGTTTTGATAAAGCTCCAGTCCGCAGTTGAGCGCCGTCTGCCCGCCAAAACTGAGCAGAATTCCCTGCGGCCGCTCCCGGGCAATCACCTTTTCTACAAATTCCGGCGTCACCGGCAGGAAATAGACCCGGTCGGCCAGCTCCTGCGAGGTCTGGATGGTGGCAATGTTGGGGTTGATCAGCACGGTAAAAACACCGTCTTCCTTCAACGCCTTGATGGCCTGACTGCCGGAGTAGTCGAACTCTCCCGCTTCCCCGATCTTGAGTGCAGCGGAACCGAGAACAACAACCTTGCCGGGAATCGCGGGGCGGGATAGAGGGGAGGTGGAGCGGTTAGACACGGCTCATCCTTTTTTGATTTAAATCCTGCTTTGATGGAGCATCTCCGCAAACCGGTCAAACAAGAACTCCGCATCCACCGGCCCGGGGCTGTGCTCGGGATGGAACTGCACGCTCATAAACGGTTTGCGGCGATGTTTGATGCCTTCGTTGGTGCCGTCATTCAAATTTTCGAACCAGGGCAGCCATTCATCCGGCAGGGCAGCGGCGTCCACTGCAAAACCGTGATTCTGAGAAGTGATCAGGCAGCGGTTGCCGCCGGATTCCAACACCGGCTGATTTTGACTGCGGTGGCCGTATTTCAGCTTGTAGGTGTTTGCCCCGGCCGCCAGGGCCAGCAGTTGATGCCCCAGGCAAATCCCGAAAATCGGCTGCTCCCTGTTCAGGCAGTTGCGCAGGTGATGAATCGTGCGCCGGCACATCTTGGGATTCCCCGGCCCGTTGGAGAGCAAAACGCCGTCATACTCCTCGTTGCTGAAATCATAATCCCAGGGTACCCGCCGCACCTGCATCCCCCGGGCCAGCAATTGATGTATGATGCTGTGTTTGGTTCCGCAATCGATGAGCATCACCCGCCGGCCTCCCTCGCCGTATTCAACCGGTTTGTCAATACTCACCCGGGCAACCAGGTTGTCCCGGTTGGGATCGTAAAACTCGCCGGGCTAGTCATTCACTTCGATGCGCCCCAGCATGGTACCGCGTTCCCGCAGTTTACGGGTCAGCGCCCGGGTGTCAATCCCGGCGACAGCCGGCGTACCCGACTCAATCAGCCACTCCGCCAGGCTCTGCCCGGCGTTCCAGTGGTGATAGGCCGCCGAGTAATCCGCTGTGATTAGTCCGCTGGCCTGTAAGCGGGTCGACTCCAGGGTGCGGCTTAGTTGAGATTCAACCTGCTGCCGCGGTACTCCGTAATTGCCGATCAACGGGTAGGTGAGCACCACAATTTCCCCAAAATAGGACGGATCGCTGAGGGTCTCCGGGTAACCGGTCATCCCGGTGTTGAAGACCACCTCCCCGGCGGCAGAACCCGGATAGCCAAAGGATTCTCCGGTATACACCGATCCGTCTTCCAAAACCAATCGAGCCTCGCTGGTGCGGGTGTTTTGCTGGGGGCGGTTTCGGGTCATGAATAGTTCCGAATTTGTGCAAAACTTGAATGCCGGCTGGCAAAATCTGGCCGGAATGTAATCAAAAATCGAGCGGATTTCCAATGGAATTCCGGGGAGCTCTATCTCGTTCAAAACTCCGGATGTGGACGCACGCTGTCTTTCCAGGCTCCGCTTGAGCTTGGCAGGTTCTCTGCACAATTGCCGGTGTTTGGGCGGTCAAAGCGAAACTTTGGGGAAACAGTCGTTCCAGGCCGGAGCCCGGAACGAGTGGGAACTTTACTTTATAAACATGGGAGCATCCGGCCCAAGGGGCAGCCCGAAGCTCATCCAGAATATTAACAGGATGGTCCAAACAATGGAAAAGACCAGCGTATAGGGCAGCATGGTGGCTATCACCGTGCCGATACCGGCCTTGTCATCATAGCGCTCTATAAAGGCGACAATCAGGGCAAAATAGGACATCATCGGGCTGATGATGTTGGTTACGCTATCCCCGATCCGGTAGCCGACCTGCACCAGTTCCGGGCTGAACCCGACCAGCATAAACATGGGGATAAACACCGGGGCCAGGATGGCCCACTTGGCGGAGGCGCTGCCCATAAACATATTGCTGCAGGCGGCCAGGAAAATAAAAGCAATCATCAGCGGAATAGAGCCCAACCCGGAAGCTTTAAGTAATACGGCCCCTTCGACGGCAAAAATCAGCCCTAAATTTGTCCATTTAAAATAGGCCACAAACTGGGCGGCAAAAAAGCAAAGCACCAGGTAGATGGAAAGGGCTTCCATCGCCTTGCCCATCCCCTTCATCACATCCGTATCGTTTTTGTAGGTTCCGGCGCCGACGCCGTAGGCAATCCCCATCACTGCCGACAGGAGAAAAATAAAGGTAACGATTCCGGACATGAAGGGCGATTTGAGGATTCCGCCGGTTTCCGGATTCCGCAAATAACCGTCGGCGGGAATCAACCCCCACAGGATGATGATTACCGAGACAACTGCTGCCGCGGTAGCAAACCATAATCCGCGTTTTTCTTGCACGGTGAGCTTGCGGATTTCTTCCGGCTTTTCGTCGCCGGTGTACTTGCCCAACCGGGGAATAACAATTTTTTCCGTGACCCAGGTTCCGGCGGCGGCAATAAAAAAGGTGGAGACAAACATAAAATAATAGTTGGCGGCAGGATTTACGATATATTCCGGGGAAACAATGCGGGCCGCCTCTTCGGAGAGTCCCGCTAAGAGGGGATCGATAGTTCCCAGGAGCAAATTGGCGCTATACCCGCCCGCCACTCCCGCAAAGGCCGCCGCTAACCCGGCCAGGGGATGCCGGCCCACGGCTAAAAAGATGATCGCCCCAAGGGGAACCAGCAGCACATAACCGACTTCGCTGGCGGTGTTGGAGAGCACCCCGGCCAGTATGATCACGAAGGTTAAAAGACGCCGGGGCGCCGAGATGACCATCAGGCGTAAAAAAGAGCCGATCAGCCCGCTGCTTTCGGCAATGCCGATCCCCAGCATGGCTACCAGCACCACTCCCAGGGGAGCAAAATCGGTAAAATTCTTGACCATCATGGTGATAATCCGGTGCATCCCTTCCACAGTCATCAGGTTAACCGGGCGCACTATCTCCCCGGTGCCGGGATGCACCACCGCTAAATCAAACTGAGCGGCAATTGCGGAGATAATAATCACTCCCAGGGCAAATAGGGCAAACAGGGTGGCCGGATGCGGAAGCGCATTACCAACGCGCTCGACAACACTTAAGAACCTGGTGATTAGCGGAGAAGCAGTTTTCTCTTCGGGCATAATTACCTCAATTTGGAATAGTTTAAACAGGCAGGCCAATTATGGCTGTTAATTAATCCGCCAAGATAATCGATGACTTGCCATTTTAGAACAGGAATTTTTGAAACTTGATGGATTTTCCCTCACTACTGAGTAAAATGACTCTAAATCAATCAACCGTTTGAAAAACGGCCCGGCATTTCTAAACGATACGGCCCTTTCCAACAACATGGAGATAATTATGCGATCCGGTTATATGGCCCTCTTGCTTGTCTTGTTGTTAAATTTTCCCGCCCGCAGCCAGACATCCTCTTTCAACGCCGACAGCGCCTATGCGTACACCGAGTATTTAAGTAAAACCATCGGCCCGCGTCCCATCGGCAGCGACAATGAACAAAAAGCCCGGCAGTGGGCCGCGGAGAAGCTGCGCATGTTTGGGGCGGATACGGTCTACCAGCTTTCCATTGACCGCTACGGGAAACGAGGGAACACCCGCAGCGGGGTGACTACAGGCGTTTTTGAAGGGCAGAGCGATACCATCATTGTCATCGGTGCGCATATCGACTCTTCCAGCCCCTTTGTAGCCGGGGCGAATGACAACGCTTCCGGCGCTGCTTCCACCCTGGAGCTGGCCCGGCTATGGGGGAAGGAATCGCCGCGCCTCTACACCCTGGTGTTTGCCCTGTTTGGCGGCGAGGAGCAAGGGCTGATCGGCTCGAAGCACTTTGTGGAACACTTTCCGGACATCGAAAAAGTAAAGCTGATGCTGAATATTGATATGGCCGGCAGCCCGGGATGGCTGATTCCCTTTATTGATACGAAAACTCATCAAGCCCCCAGGCAGCTGGTGGAAGACGCTTATGCGCTGGATAAAACCCTGGGATACGGCGCCCTGGAATACCCCACCCACTTTTTTTCTCTGAACAGCAGCATCGGCGGCGCCGGATCGGATCACCTGCCCTTTATGGATAAGGATATCGCGGCGATAGATTTTACGGCAGGCATCAACACCTCGCCGATCCACACCCCCCAGGACAAACTGGTTTTTATCTCCAAACCTATGCTGGCCCGCAGCGGCAACCTGGTCGACGGACTGATTCGCAAGTACCAGCAGCAGGGCATTCCCGCCCGGGCAAAGGACCACTACATGCTCTGGCAAATCGGCAATTCCCCGGTTTTTATTTCCCGCACCTGGATGATTATCATTCTGGTCTTGTCGGTGCTGATCGGCTTGGGAGGAATCCTGCAAGTGCGCAAAACCCGGCTGACCGCCCCCGAACAAGCGCGGCCCCGTTTCTCCGGGTTAAAACTTTTGCTGTTTCTGATCATCCTGGCCGTCAGTTTCCAGGTGGGAGAGATCCTGCTCGGGCTTGTTAAAGGAATGCGTTATCCCTGGCTGGCCCATATCGAAAACTACCTGACCTACAGCGTCTTGTGGCTGCTTGCCGGGGTTTGGCTGATTGCCCGGCTGACCCGAAAAATAAAGCTCAATCCGGACCCGGCCGGCTACGCAATCCGGGCTTATGTGCTGCTGCTGCTCTTCACCGCCGCCCTGGGCTTCGGAAGCGTGCGGCTGGCCCTCTACCCGGCCCTGACCATGGTCATTCTATTCTTATTGATCAACGTAGCCGGCTCGCTGCCTAAAATCATCCTTGCCCTGGCGGCCGCCTGGCCGTTGAGCCGGCTGGTCTTCAACGAAGCCTTCGCCTTTATGGCCCGCTCTTCCTCCCTGGCCGGATTTCAAATGCAATCATTTTATGCAGAAGTTATTTATACTTCCATCTTAACCCTGGCGCTGGTAATCTGGTTTGCGCCGGTGTTTTTGATCTTTATCTATACCTCACTGGCGGTTCCGCCGCTGAAAACCGTTCTGCTGAAATTGCGCAGTTCACTGGCCGGGGGATTGATTGCCCTGCTCCTGGCCGGCTACGGGGGCTACCTCTACGGGCTGCCCGCCTACGATGATTTCTGGAACCCCATTATCCGCGTCGAAGCAAAACAGGACCTGCGTAATGGAGAAAAAAGTCTGCTGGTTTCCAGCAACGATTATTTACGCAGCCTGCACATCCGGGCGGCGGATTTCCGGAAAGAGTACCGGGGCGGGGTCTCGCAAGATTCATTGCCGATCTCCTTCGAGGCGCCCTGGGCGCAAATCGGCCCGGTTCAGGCGCAGTTGCTTAAAAGCGATTCGGCGGCGTTAACCTATCAGGTTGAATGGCAGATGGTCGCCCGCCGGCCCTGGCAGCGTGTTTCCGCAACGGTGGAAGCAGACACGCTAACATTGACGGATTTCCGGAGCGAATGGAATTACTCCCTTTCCGACGGCAAGGCCGGGATGACCTGGTTCGCCGATCCGCCGGATACCATCATCGTAGCCGGAGAGGTTACCCTGCCGGGCAGCGCAAAATTGATTCGCGACATCACGGTTCGCTATACTGATTTGCCGGTAGAACTGGAAGTGGAAAGCGATCTTGCCCCGGTTACCTATCGAACCACCTTAACTTTTCGGGATACGGTCTTATTGGCGGCCCGGCCGGACTCCTTATAGGGGCAATAGATATGCGAATCACGAGCTGAAAATTTGACGCAGATAAACGCTGAAAGTCTCGTTTCTGGCTCCGGCCTGGTACGCTGCTTTCAGCAAAGCTCCGCTTTTATTGCCAATGGCGTATAATTCCCCTCACCCCGTCCTTCGCTTGCGCTTCGGTCGCCCCTCACCCCGAGGGAGAGAGGGGAAGGGGGTGAGAGGAGTTCAACTATCATAGATACAGCTACTTAGACCATGAATAAACTGATTTGTACAAGAATTTTTTTAAAGAGCAATCTACCAGATAACCTGAGTAGTTACAACGCAAGCAAGTCTGCTGAAAACCTGCCAAGGTGAAGCGGAGCTTCGGAGGAGAACATGCATTCAAAGCAGGAGCTTTGAACGAGATAAAAAAATACTCCTCTCAGCGGAAATCTGCGTCAAATTAAAATCAACCGGTGAGATAGATATCTCAGCGATGAATCACCGGGCTATTTTCACACCGTCACCCCGTGACGCAAAAGGCGTCCTCATCTTGTCAAAAGTCCAGAAGTGCTGTAAAAAAACCATACCACGGGCAAACTGAAGTTTGCTACTCCTGGTGTCATCTCCTTTCCTCTCGTTCCAGGCTCCGGCCTGGAACGCTGTTTTCCCCAAAAGCTCCGCTTTGACTCAAGCAAGCCTAAGGGGAGACCTGCCAAGGTGAAGCGGAGCTTCGGAGGAGAACATGCATTCAAAGCGGGAGCTTTGAAAGAGGAGGCTGGATAGGAGCTTTGAACGAGATAAAATCCGTGTGCATCAGCGTAAATCCGCGGTATTTAAAAAAAAGGGCGCTGTAGCGATATCGGGAAAAGCCCAGCTTGCTTTTCATAATCCAGTTCCGTAATTTTTTCCAACGGTAACGATCTGCGATTTCTCGACATCATGTGCCACCAACTTGGGTAAACGTGTATGGAAGCGTCTACAATGATTCGCAGCAATGCTCATGCGATTATCATCGGAATCAACCGGTACCGGAACAACCGGATCGACAATCTTTGCTGTGCGGCGCAGGACGCCCGGGAGTTTTATGGCCTGATGACCGACCCGCGCACCGGCGGCATTCCCCCGGAAAACGCGCTCCTGCTGATCGACGAACAAGCAACCTACCAGAAAATTCGTTCGGCATTGGGCAACACCCTTTTGCCGGAACAACAGAACAAAGAAGCGGTGTTTATCTTTTTTGCCGGTTATGGAAGCCTGGTTGATGCAGGAGAGAGCGGCTGGCAGCCGCTGCTGGTTCCTTATGACGCCGACCCGGACAATTTACTCGAGAGCGCCCTGAACTTTGAGGAAATCGCCGGTTTTTTCAAATTCATGTCTGCCCGGGAAGTGATCTGTATTTTTGATTGTAGCTTTGCCGGCCCGCCCGGAGGGCGTAGCCTGATCACCCCGGCCGCTCCCCAGGAGATTAATCCCGGCGACTCCATTGCCGCCAGCCTGGCCGGGGAAGGTCGAGTGGTTATCTGCGCCTGCGGGGATAGCGAAACCGCCCTGGAGTTCCCCAACTCCGGGCACGGCTTGTTCAGCTACTACCTGCTGGAGGGACTGCAAGGGGCCGCCGACAATGACCGGGACGGCGCCATCAGCATCGACGAGCTTTATAAATATGTCTACTCCAACGTTTCCCACAAGGCCCGCCGTTATGACGGGAACATGCACCCGGTGCGCCGGGGGAGCCTGCGGGGCCGCTCGCTGGTAGCGCGCTACGATGTAGCCGGGGCAGAAAGCGCCCAGGCCGTTAAGCGCCGGATCTACGAATTGTACAGCCGGGCGGCCAAAGCCCACAAGGAAGGCGACATCCGGGTTGTGGAAGATTTGATGCAGCAAGTGCTGGCGATTCATCCCGGCGAGGAAAAAGCGCGTCAAATCCTTAAGCTGGTTGAGAAAAAACGCTCCCACACCGGCAGCAAACCCACCCCGCAACGCCCGCCGGAAAAAACGCCGAAAGCCCCGGAGCGCCGCCGTTCCGCGTCTCTGCCGGAAACGGAAAGCGCCGATACCGGTCACATTGCCGATCCACCGCCGCCTCAAGCTTCTCCGGCGGATCTTTCCCGCCAGCCGGCGGAGGAGTATCCGGAATCGCTGCCGGAGCAGGCCGCGGAGGCCGCAGCGGAAGTGGAGATAGAGCACCCGGCTCAAGCTGTGGACCACCACGCACCGGCCAAAGCTGAAGAAGCGGACGAAATCTCCCCGGAAGAACTGATCGGGGAAGTTGAAGAAGACCACCCTGAAGCGGAAGCGGAAACAGCACCAGAAGAAAGCGCGCCGGGCTGGAAACGCTGGTTTAGACGCTTTTCTTACATCGCCCTTTTTTCCGCCGCCGCAATTTTAATCTATGTTCCTTTTCTGAATCGCAACGAAGAATTGCAGATATTCGAAATGCTCCCGAAAACATTCCGACCGCTGCGGGCTGAGCCGGTGAAGGTTCCCATGGAGGCGATGAAAGTCATCTTAAAAAAATATGATTTTTATGAACGCGACTGGAATCCCGGCGGAAAAGGTTTTACCAATAAACTGGAACCGGTGTTTGGCGCGGACCTGGTGATCGATTTTGCAGCCATGCTGATGTGGCAAAAATCCGGCTCGGACCAACCGCTCCGCTACGAAGAAGCGCTGGCGTATGTGGAAGAGTTGAATCGATCCCAATATTACGGCTACCGGGATTGGCGGCTGCCCACCCTGGAAGAAGCGCTCTCCCTGCTGGAACCCCGCCGCAACGCCCGGGGGGGACTGAATATCAGCCATTTGTTTGATCCCACCCAGCGCTGGATTTGGACCGCCGATGATGAAAGCAGCCGGCGAAAATGGACCGTCTCTTTTTATGACGGCTTTTGCTATCCCAACGATGTGCGCTACAAAGAGTTTTACGTACGTGCAGTCAGGTAGACGCGGCCCCGGGGACCCTTGTCGCCCGGAAAAACCCGTTTCCCGAAACCCAAAGGAGAACACATGAGGTGGTTAACCCGGATTTTGGCAGGCCTGGCAGCGCTGATTGTAATTGCTTTTGCCGGACTCTATCTCTGGAGCAGCGGGGCCGAGGGCGTCTGGAGCTACGACACCTCGATCATCATCAACCAACCGCCGGAAGAAGTATTCCCCTGGTTAACCGAGCCGGATAAACTTATCCGCTGGGTCGAACACCTGCAAGAGCGCAGGCCTTTAAACGGAGACAGCCTGCGCGTGGGGGCGCGTTCCCGGGAAATGGTTAACAGCCACGGCGAACTCCTGGAGATGATCTCGGAAATCCATGACCTGGAAATAAACCGGCTGCTGCAAATCCATATTTCCTGCAACCTGTTTGAACACGACGCCCGCTACGAATTAACCGCTGTCCCGGAAGGAACGCGATTGCGCTTTACCGGCGCTTCCCTGTTTAAACCGTTTCTGTTTCGATTATTGACGCCGCTGCTGACGCCCTTTGCCAAACAGCAATATGAAAACAACTTTCGCACCCTAAAAGCGTTAGTAGAGGGAGCAGAGCCAGTGACAGAGGAATGAAGCTCGTAGATAGGCGGTAGGTGTTTAGGCTGTCCCAACGGGACAGCCTAAACACCTATGGCGAAGCCATCCCGTTGGGACAGTCCAAATGAGGCCATGATGGATGTATATTTACTACCGGCGCCCGGGGGGGCTTTCCGATTTTTTTCTCCCCAATTAGAGGCGGTTCACAAAAAGGCCGTTCCGAAGGATAAGTCCAAACCGGCCGGCCGGATTAAACGCGCCGTCGGCCGGATCAAGCGCGGCTATCTCGCGGCAACGCGGCGGAGCCGCCAGCAGGAAAAAGTGCTGAAGTCGCTGAAAGATATTCGGCAGATTACCGTGCACTATCCTCCCCGGCTAAGCGAAAAGGAGGCGGAGCAACTCTACCGGGAATTGATCGAAAAGCAAATCCGCAAGCACCGGCGCTGGCTGATTGTAAACGGCGCCTTAATCCCGTTCGGGGTGCTCCTGACCATAGCGCCCGGTCCGAACGTCTTTTTAGCCTTTTTAGCCTGGCGCACCCTGGCGCATTATCAAAGTCATAAAGGGGGGAAGAAGGCCGGTGAACTGGCGGTGAGATTCCATGCCGATACCCGGCTGGCGAAATTAGACCGGCTGGCCCGGAAACGCTTTGTCTGGAACCGCCGAAAACAGATGGGAGAAGCCGAGCACAAACTGCTCCGTGAACTCAACGCTACCGAGAGGGATTCGTCATCCATCGACGCGATAGATGTGTAAGCGGCGCGCCTGCGGGTCTTCGGGCAGGATGTCGATATAACAATCGTAGCGGGGCGCCGGCAGAAAGTTGACAATCTTGTCCGCCCATTCGATCAGGCAAAGATGCTCGTTATAAAAATATTCCTCCAGGCCCAGGTTGGCCAGCTCGCCGGCATGGTCCAGCCGGTAAAAATCGAAGTGGTAGACATACATACCGGCGGAAGTGCGGTATTCGTTGATAAGCGTAAAGGTGGGGCTGGTGGGCTCCTGGTCGGTGCGCAGCGCGGCGCAGAGCGCTTTCACAAAAAAGGTCTTGCCGCTGCCCAAATCTCCGTAAAAGGCCAGGGCGTCGCCCGGCTTTACTCGCTCCGCCCAACCGGCGGCATACTTTGCCATCGCTTCCGGGGTGGGGATGTCCACGCTTTCCAGCAAGGTTCCCACCGGCTGTATCTCAATCTTGCTCACCTGAACTCCATTATTGAAACGTGAATTAGTTTCCGAAAAAATGCAATGTATTTGTGTAGTTGCCTTTATGCAATATTAATGCCCCCCTTAATCCCTCCCGGCTGGCCGGGAGGGAAACCGGCCTCCCTCCCCGATTTCGGGGAGGGCTGGGGTGGGGAAATTCCACGGGATTCTCGTTCATCATATTTAAACAATTTTATTTTCATATTAATTCA
>JAJRYW010000537.1 GCA_024275555.1 Calditrichota bacterium
AACACCGGGCTTAAGCCCGGTGTTAATGAGAAAGAAATTATTACATAGCCGTTTTAACGGCTTTCCATTGTGCAATTTGACATGCGCTCTTTTTTTTGTTTTCCGGCTATCATCCGGAAACTTACCAGTTGAAGAGTCCTCGATTGATTTCCACGTAAAACCAAGGGCTCTGTGTAGGAAACTGTGGCCAAGCATGAATTTTCCCCAAACGAGAACTTCCGAATAGGAAATCACCAGGAATTTCGAAAACCGGCCAAAAAATTACCGAACCGTCAGTTTAATCTTTCATCTTTCATCGTTAATTTTTGCCGGGTATATATCTGTGGTTTCCCGCTCATTTTGCTATCCCCAGTTGGAAGAGGAGAAAGGCATATTCCAGCGCGGTTTCCCGGTATTGCTCAAAACGGCCGGAAGCGCCGCTGTGCCCGGCTTCCATTTGGGTGTGGAGCAAAAGTATGTGATCATCGGTTTTAAGGTCTCTCAATTTGGCGACCCATTTTGCCGGCTCCCAGTATTGCACCTGGGAATCGTGCAGGCCGGCGGTTACCAGCATGGCCGGGTATTCCCGGGCGGAGACGTTGTCGTATGGAGAATAAGAGAGAATGTAATCATAATAAATTTTCTCGTTGGGATTTCCCCATTCGTCGTATTCGCTGGTGGTCAGGGGGATGCTCTCATCCAGCATGGTGGTTACCACGTCGACGAATGGCACTGCGGCGATCACCGCTTTAAACAAGTCCGGGCGCATATTGACCACCGCGCCCATCAGCAGCCCGCCGGCGCTGCCGCCCATGGCAAACAGTTTTTCGGGATTGGTAAATTTTTGCGCAATCAAATACTCCGCGCAGGCGATAAAATCGGTAAAAGTGTTTTTCTTTTTCAGCAGTTTGCCGTCCTCGTACCACTGCCGTCCCATCTCGGAGCCGCCCCGCACGTGGGCGATGGCAAAGACAAAGCCGCGGTCGAGCAGGCTCAGGAAGTGAGAACGGAAGCGCGGCTCCATGCTGTACCCGTAAGAGCCGTAACCGTAGAGCAGCAGCGGATTCTTGCCGTCCTTTTTCAGCCCTTTGCGATATACCAGCGAGATTGGCACAGAAACCCCGTCTTTGGCCGGCGCATAAAACCGCTCGGTCCGGTAGTTCCCGGGAGAAAAATTGCCTAAGACCTCGGCCTGTTTCAGCAGTTTTTTTTCCCGGGTGCGCATATTAAAGGCGTAAATCGAGTTGGGCGTGGCCAGCGAGGTGTAGCTGTAGCGGAGCACGTCAGTGTCAAAATCCTTGTTGATCTCCGGGAAAGCTGTGTAAGCGGCTTCGTCAAACTCCAGGTAATAATCCTGCCCGGAATGCCGGTTGATTACCCGGAGTTGACGCAGGCCGTTTTTGCGCTCGGTTAAGACCATGTAATCCCGGAAAATTTCCAAATCCTCCAGCAGCACATCTTCCCGGTGAGGAATAACCTCTTTCCAATGTGCGCGCCCGGTCTGTTGCAGCCCGGTCTCCATCAGGCGGAAATTTTTTGCATTCAGGTTGGTGGTCACATAAAACTTATCCTGAAAGTGATCGATATGATACTCATGCTCCCGCTCCCGGGGCTGAAAGATGCGAAAGCGGCCTTGCGGTTGATCGGCTTCCAGGAAGCGAACCTCGGTGGAAAGGGTGCTCTCGGCGGTAATCAAAATATAGCGGTTGGATTTGGTGCGGGAGACATAAACCCCAAAAGTGCTGTCTGCTTCCTGGTAGACCAGCTCGTCCCGGCTTGTTTCTGCACCCAGGCGATGGCGAAAGATGCGATCGGGCCGCAGGGTGCTGTCCCGGGAGGCGTAGAAAATAGTTTGGTGGTCGGCCGCCCAGACCGGTCGACCGAGGGTGTTGGGGATTTGATCCGGCATCAGCTCCCCGCTGCGCAAATCCTTGATGCGGATAGTGTACTGGCGACGGCTGACCGTATCCACCCCAAAGGCCAGGAAGTTATTGTCTAAGCTTACCGTCAGGCCGACCGCCAGAAAATAGTCATGCCCCGCCGCCATTTCATTGGCGTCCAAAATAATCTCTTCCGGCGCATCCAAAGCGCCCTTCTTGCGGCAGTAAATGGGATGCTCTTTTCCGGCTTCGTAGCGGGTATAATAATAATAACCGTTTTGGAGATAGGGAACACTGATGTCGTCCGGCTTGATCCGCGCGACAATCTCCTCAAATAGCGTTTCCCGCAGTTGTTTAACAGGCGCTAGCGCCGCTTCCGTATAGGCGTTTTCTGCCATCAGATAATCGATAACCTTGGGATTGCTGCGCTCATTCAGCCAGTAATAATTATCTGTCCGGGTGTGATTATGAATGACCAGTTTCCTGGGCGTTTTTTCGGCTCGCGGTGGTTCCGGCAACGGCTGTGCTGTCATAAAATTCCCCCCACATATCCAGATGAGTGTCAGAAAAGTCAATAAAGTTTTGCTGTGATTTAATGGCATGGCCGGGTTCTCCGTGAATGAGCGCCGTCTGAACAATTGTAAATCCGCTTTCGTAGTTATTTGTTGGAAGAGTTCCCTTCGGGGGGCTTAACCGGTTTGATGCGGATGTGAATCCGGCTCGCTGGTTTTGGGCGGCACCGGATCATAGCCGCTGGTTCCCCACGGGTGGCAGTGCGACAGCCTGCGTAATCCCATCCCCAATCCCCGCCACACTCCGTGGATTTGAAGGGCCTCGATGGTATACTGGGAACAGGTGGGAACATGGCGACAGCTTGGGCCGAGGTGGGGGGAGATCACGACCTGATAAATCCGCACCATTCCAATCAAAAGTTGTGCGAAAAATTTGCTGATGAGTTGAATCATTATCCTGAACGCTTTGACGGTCGCAAAATTGAAACCGGCTTGAAGGTTATGGGTTTTCTTTAAACAGGAATAAAGATACGGCGGAATAAGAGTAAATTTCCATACTTTTTTGGTTTCGTCGCGATTTACACCGGGGCAGTATTGTTCTGAATCTGGCGCAATACGCTGTTGAGCCAAAAGAAGCCGGAACCTGCCCCGAAGCGCAGGTTCCGGCGGGAGGGGATTAATTTTCGAATTCTTTGAGGAATCCCAGAAACTCGCGGCGATGTTCTTCTTCATCCCCCAGCAGGGTGATCGCCAAATCCTGGGTGACATAATCCTCGCCGTCGCAAAGACGGATGATCTCTTTATACAGCGAAATCGCGTCTTCTTCAGCGGCAATGACTCCTTTGATAACCGTGACCAGGTCGGTGGTGTCTGCCAGCGGCTGAAGGTCTTTTTGAGTGGCTTTGAAATCCATCGATCCGGGCACAGAGCCCCCCAGTGTTTTGATGCGGTTGGCCAGGGTCTGGGCGTGCTGAAGCTCGCTGGCAATATCGGCCGCCAATGCTTTTTTAATGATGTCCGCCCGGGTGCCGTCCAAGTTTACCGAATGGGCAATATAGTTCTGCACGGTTTCCATTTCGCCCCAATAGGCGTTGATTAAGGCTTGAATAATCTCTTGTTGCTTCGACATAACAATCTCCTTTGTTTTAGGTTCCCGAAACTTCCTGTAATATAACAATTGCTGTGCCAAAAAGGAAAAGTTATTATAGGCGCCTTAAAAACAAGAAGTTGCGGCGTCCGGGGAGAATGCTGTCGCCGGTGAGACACCGGAATATCGATAATGCGAGCGACGATATTTCAGTGCAATGATATTTCGGTGTTGCTGTTTTGAGGTAAACTGTGTATCTTGATCAAGAATTTTTAATAAACGAGGAAACCATGTCCGATTTACAAATTCTGCAAATGCCCATTTTGACCTCCGAGCGCACCATGGAGATCATCCTGGACGCCCTGGGCGCCTTAGTGCCTTACGAGTTGGCGGTAATTCTGCGATTAGAGGAAGGAGGCCGTCTGCGGGTTCACCGGGCCCGGGGGCCGCTCTACACCAGCAAACTGCGAGACTATGCCATTCCGCTGGATAAGCGCCCGGACCTGGCGGAAATTCTGGAAAAAGGTGAAGTGCGCTTGCTCTCTGAGCATGGAGACGATCCGGAGCATCAGGATACCTATGCCGATGTGATGCAACTCCCGGCAGACCACTCCTGCCTGGTTGCCCCGCTGCATGTGGAAGGGCGCACCATTGGCATGTTGACGCTCGATCACCGCACCTGTGATATGTTCTCTCCCCAGGTGGTCGAGATCACCCGGGCGCTGGCCCGCATTGTGGCCCTGGCCCTGGCGCAATCCCTGGCCACGGAAACCCTCCTGAGCGAACGGGAAGCCCTGGTCTTTGAGCGCAACACCCTCTTGTCCGAATTAACCCCCGGTTTGGAAAACCTGATTGGCCGCTCCCCGGCCTGGCTGTCGGTGCTGGAAGCGGTGCGGATTGTCGCCTCTACGGACACCCCGGTGCTGATTCAGGGGGAAACCGGCACCGGAAAAGAGTTGGCGGCGAGAGCCGTTCACGCCCTCTCACCGCGGATGAACCGCCCCTTTGTGGCGTTGAACTGCTCCGCGATTGTCGATACCCTGGCCGAGAGCGAGTTGTTCGGCCATGAGCGGGGCGCGTTTACCGGGGCGGCAGCGCGTCGCCTGGGCCGTTTTGAATTAGCCAACAACGGAACCCTTTTCCTGGATGAAATCGGCGATCTGCCCCTGACCATCCAGCCCAAATTGCTGCGGGCCCTGCAGGAGGGCAGCTTCGAGCGGGTCGGCGGCGAGAAGACCATCCAGGCCGATGTGCGAATTGTCTGCGCCAGCAATGTCAACCTGGCCGAGGCGGTGCAGAAAGGAAAATTCCGGGAGGATTTGTTCTACCGGCTCAATGTCTTCCCCATCCACCTGCCCCCCTTGCGGGAACGCGGGGATGACATTCTGCTGCTGGCGGAGTATTTTCTGCGGAAGCTGGCTGAAAAATACCAGCAATCGCCCTATCAGCTTACCCCGGAAGCGGTGCAATATTTAACCGAGTACCACTGGCCCGGGAATGTGCGGGAGCTGCAAAATGTTTTGGAAGGAGCGGCTATCCTGGCCCGGCAGGGCGTCATCACCGTGGAACATCTGCAGCGGCGATTCCCGGTGCAGCGCCGGCAAGACAAATCCGCTCCCACCCCTTCCACGGAAATTTCCACGTTGGAAGAAGCCACCCGTCAGCATATTGAACGCGCCTTGCGATTATGCCAGGGCCGGATTTATGGGCCGGAGGGCGCCGCTCAACTGCTGGGATTGAAGCCCTCCACCCTGCAGAGCAAAATAAAAAAACTGGGAATTGCCAAACCGGGCAGAGCCTGAGGCGCCGGATTACTTTGACGGTGACTCTTTTTCCCGGACTGAATATTCATTCCCACGCAGATAGCCCCCTGGGGCCGCTGTCCGGCCCGGCCCGGTTTCTTCCGGCGCCGGAAAAACCCGTTAACTTTTTCGGGACGTCTGCGTATCTAAACTATCTTGAAATTTAAAATGGAGTGTGATCGCATGTGTGCATTTTTCCGCTTTCTGACCCGCTGGCGTCCGAGAGCTTTCCCCCCCAAGTGGTTTAAACATTTCCG